>NZ_JBHIOH010000045.1:0-301130 GCF_042195375.1 Bartonella sp. CL100XZDX
TTCTACTGTTTTCTTGTGTCCTTACAGCTCTGCCTTTTTCTTCTTTGCTCTTTTCATGACGTGCTACAAAGGCATTAGCTTTATCGTTCCATAACAAAGCATCACCTTTAATTTGCTGAGTAATATTCGTTATGTTTTTAGTAAGTTCGCTAAACTTATTTGTCACATTATCATTAACATTCTTGATATTGCTATCAAGCTGGCTTTTGTTAACAGCGTCATTATTGTTCTTTGCTTCCCCAACACCAGAAATTATCCGATCCGCACCGCTTTCATTTGCAATATTGATTTCTGCGCCACCTACTTTTGCACCAATAGTGAGACGACTCGTTGTCTTATCTTGCTGAACAAAGCTCTCGCTTTCCACTTTGGTAATCACATTATTAACCTGTTCAGTCAATTTATTCTGAACATTCGTGATAGAACTTCCAACACCTGCAAGTGCATCAGCTACATTCGTATATTTCTTGTCAAAAGAAGTACCATCCTCACTAAACTGCTTGATCTTGAAATCTGGTTCTCTCCATATGCCCGCTTCATCATAACCAGCACCACCACCAAAATAGGATGCAAGCATGTTACCCATTGTATAGAGCTGACCACCATTTACTGCATCTGTTGAGTTTTGGGTAATCTCACCACTTTCTAGAAACGTAATTCTACTGTTTTCTTGTGTTCTTACAGACCTACCTTTTTCTTCTTTTCTCTTTTCATGACGCGCTACAAAGGCATTGGCTTCATCATTCCATAACAAAGAATCCTGGGCTACTCCTTCAGAAACTTCTTTAATCCGTGCATTCACATTCTTGATATTTGTATCAAGACCTGCAAAAGCACTCCCAACATCTTTAAAAGAGCCCTCTGTTATATTACCCTTTGTATCAATCTTGGATAAGTCATAAGTTGGTCCCGTCATGTCAGAACCAGCAACTCCTGCACCTCCACCAAAATATTTTGATGTATTCGCCATAGCCGTTTCCAGATTTCTCGCTGTGGACGAAAGACTCTCATTGGTTTTGCTTAACTGTGAAAAATTAACTGCATCGTTCGCTCCAGTGCCATCCGACACTCCTGTAATCTTTTTACCCCCAGCATCAATACCTCCGGTGGTTATTTTCGGACCATTGGCAATCACTAAGCCTGTTGCGTCTAAGGTATTTGTACCTGCCTTTACGCTCTCCAGTGTGATATCCTTTGCTAAATCAAATTTTATATTATTGTCATCTTTGCCTTTTGTAATCGTAAGATTTGTACTTCCAGCGGAAAAATCTACTGCGCTGTCCATGATAACGCTCTTACCATCCTTACCCCCAACAGATAGTTTCCAACCGCCATTTCTCACGACACTTTCTAAGTCTTTTAACTGTACAACATTTACTGCATCAGTAGGGTCACTACCAGCTGCTACACCTATAATCTGCCGCGTCACGCCCGTATTTTTGCTACCAACACTAACGGCACCCTGCGTACTTTTCCATTGCGCTTCAGTGCTTTTTGTCGCCCCCTGCAGCGAAGAAGCATATCCTGGAAGACCTAGAGCCCTATCAGCGATAACATTACTTCCTATAGCAACACCACCTTGTACAGAAACTATAGAACTGGCACCTATTGCGATACTGCTTGGAGCAAAAGCGTAAGACATGGAACCTATAGCAATACTAGATTCACCTATTCCACTTGCCTGATTACCCATAGCAATACTATACAGCGCCTCCTTTGTTACAGATGCATTGTAACCAAGAACAATCCCCTTTTCTGCATAATTCTTCGCGCCATAACCAAGAGCCATTGCATAATCACCAGTTGCAAGTACTCTATTTTTTTCATCAATATTCTGTGTTTCAGATCCAGGAACAGTTCCAACACCACCGATTGCAATGCTATAAACACCTTCCGTTTTCGCCCCCCGCCCCAAAACAACAGAACCATACGATCCTCCTAATGTTTCTGCCTCAAAACCGACAACAACATTCCAACCGTTTCTAGTTTTTGCACCATACCCGATAACAACAGAACCGTGTGCACCTTTCCCATTAAAACTAGAAGACGCTTGGTCACCAATAGCAACAGTCCACTTGCTATTTGTATAATTAATCCCATCACCCAAAATAGTATTGTTATCTCGAGCACGTTGCATTCCTGCAGTTCCGCCCCGCAAAAGATCAGAAACATTAACAGGGGTTGCATTCTCATTATTCCCTGCAAACTGTTGGGCTGTAGAGCTATCACGAACAAGCGACCGTGGACTAATGAGAGACTTTTTATATTGCTCGTCTGTACCTAGGATTCTTACCAATAAATTTTTGCTATCTTCCGCAAGAACATTTACGATAGGACTCTTATCTCTCTTACCAGAAAGGGTTTTGGTTAAAAAATTTGCGTAATCATCAGAAGCATTCAAACCAGCAACAGAGAGAAGGCTTTGTGGATAAGATACACCAGCACTTTTTACACCTTCAAGAAATGTGTTTCTAAAATCAGGATTTGCTGAAAAAACAGGCGTAACATTCGATAAGAATGTAGCCGCTATAGCCAACGAAAGAACTTTAACAAAAGAAAAACGAGAACGTTTTAATTCACTCGCAGCTTGTGGGGCATATAATTTTTTCATAACAAACTCTCCAATGAAAAAACTTAAAAACACCTCCAAAACATAAAAAAGACACATTTTAGCATTATTGATCTCTTTGGAATTCAGAGTAGACGATCATTGCTTAGAGTGTGAACATTTTGAGTATTTAGTCTTGTTTTGTTTGTGCTCTCTGTATTGAGACCTAAATGTTTGTCTTTTTGATTATGTTTTGTGGACATAAAGATGACACATTTAGAGTCTAAGTTTTTTAGTGTGCTGTTTTTTCTAACTAAAAAGGGGTCTTTATATTTAATATTACATTTTACTTGGTAGTGGTTACTATAAAATCCTTTGTACTAGGTTTTAATATGTATTTTCCTAATTATAGACTTTATTTTTATAAGAAAGCATGGTTTTGTTAATAATAAGTAAAGTAAAAAGAAATTGTAATATGTCTGGAATATAGTTTTCCTTGGATAACTGGCTTTTTAGTTGGATTTTTTCTTTTTAATATATCATATAATGATATATGCGCGGTTCCGTGATGTACCTTTTATCTTTACGCACTACTTTTCCCCTTTGAAAGTTATTTCATCAAAATGAGTCTTACTAATATACACTCCTATATTGCTATAGGCTGTTCATGAAAATAGCAACATAAAAATATAACTTTTTAGCAATATGGATTCTACTATGATCTTTTTTCAACAAAATATAGAAAAATCTTCTATAAAACCTCACAGTCTATAGCCTCATCAAATATTATGCTTATCTCTAGATAAATACTGTGCGTCTGTAAAAAAATATCCACCCTTATTTCAATAAATAAGGGTGGATGTTTTGTTTTCGTTGTTCGTATTATTTTATTTTCAGAGTAATTGCACCACCTATGCCCCAATGACCACCAGCACTCGTGGCAGAGAGATTAGAGCGGATTTTTCCGTTTTCAGATGTATAACCAGCACCAAGGGCAAATGCGGATTGTCCACGCCATGTGCCGCTACCAAATGAGACACTCAAAGATCCTGGCTCGTCAAAGTAACGTAGGTTGGATACTGCTAGACCAACGGCGGCTGCTTGCCTTGCCTCTTTCCGTACGCTCTTAATATCATAACTTAAAATATTAAACTTCATATCTGTATATCGGTCAGACCGATCAACAGCATCATCAATGGCATTAATAACAATATTATCCACCCGACTATCCGTATATTTTTTTGCATCATCGAGAACAATTTTCATCTGTTGCTGAGTGTAATCATGCAGTTGACCACCATTCACAGCTTCTTTCGAGTCCTTCTCAATACGGCCATCCGCAACATTATCAATTAAAACAGGTTCACTGGAATCTCCACCCTCTAAAGTGATCCTATTGGTTTTGTTTCCTTCTCCATCTTTATCATAGTTAACTGCACCATCAGAAAGATTATTAACCGTGTTCTCAATATTATCAACTCTGTCTTCAATATTGAAAACCGTTTCACCAATATTCGTAACCGTAGTGGAAATATTGTCGACTCTGTTTTCAATATGCTTAATATCTTTTTCAACGCCAGTGATACGTTCGTTGGTCTCCCAAAGCTGTCCGCCATTGACTGCATCTTTTGACCCTTCTACAATTTTACCATCTGCTACATTGATAATCTTACTTGGTTGACCATCATGGCTAGCGTCATAAGCTTTTTTCTGCTCATTCCAATTTAAACCATTAGACGAAACATTGTTTTCAACATTTTGAATGCGGTCGTTTATCTTAGACATACTCTCACTCACGCCGTCAAAAGCACTGGCAACGTTATGATAATTCTTCTTTTCACCAGAGCTACCGTCAGCCTTGAATTGTACTATCTTAAAAGTAGGAGCAGTCCATTCTCCATTATTATAGCCAGCGCCACCACCAAAATACGCAGCCAATTGGTTGCTCATAAGATAAAGTTGCGAACCATTTATAGCATCGGTTGAATTAGCAGAAATATCTCCATTGGCAAGAAACTTAATTTTGCTATTGGTTCTTCCCTCTCCATGCTGTGCTACAAATGCCTGCTCATCACTGTTCCACAACAAGGCGTCCCCTTTAACTTCTTGAGTAATATTCGTGATTTTTTCATTAACATCGTTTACCACATTCGTCAGATGCGTATTCACACTCTTCACATTTGCATCAAGACCTGTCAAAGCTGAACCAACGTCATGATAATTGGCTTTTGCCACCTGACCATCTTCAACAATAACAGATAAATTATATTTTGGTCCTTTAAAGGCACCATTTTCGAATGAGGCATCACCACCAAAATAATTTGCTATATCTCCAGATATTTTATTAATCTGGTTCCCATTGATTGCATCATGCGATCCTTGCGCAATTATGCCATCTTTAACATTATGGAGAGCAACAGGGTCTTGGTTATCTACCCCACCTAAAGTTACGCTACCATAATTAATGGCACCATTTTCTTTATCGTAGAGAACTGCAGCAGCTCTTGTGAGATTAATATCATTAGAAATCATCTCTATACTTTTATCAAGCTGGGCTTTGTTAACAGCTTCATCACTCCACTCTGCAGCTTTTACACCGGAAATTGTACGAGCATCACCAGATTCGTTTGCAACATTGATTTCTATACCACCTGTTGACTCACCAATGGTGATAGCACCTTCATTCTCTTCCTGCTTAACGAGGCTATTTTTTGTCGCATTCGTAATCTGATTTTGAATATTCGTGATAGAAGCATCAACAGCATTAAAAGTAGATTCAAAACCATTATGTGGCTTACCCTGAATAGTGTAAGTGGGAGCCTTACCGTTAGATACATCTGCACCACCACCAAAATATTGAGATGTATTTTGAGAAATTTTTGCTAGATTATTCGTAACAGTGGTAACATTCTGATTAGTAACAAAAAGTTGTGAACCATTTACCGCATCGGTTGAATTAGCAGAAATGTCTCCATTGGCAAGAAATTTAATTTTGCTATTTTCTTTGTCTGCTCCATGCTGTGCTACAAATGCCTGCTCATTATTACTCCACAACAGAGAATCTTTAGAGACACCATCAATTTTCTGAGTAAACTCATTGGCTACATGTGTTAAGCGGCTATTCACATTGTTGATATTGTCATCAAGCCCTGTCAAAGCATCACCAACATTATTATGGTCCTTAGTTATTGCTACACCATCTTCAGAAATTTGCGATAAATGATAGTGCGGACCAAACAAAATACCTTCGCTAAATTCCGCATCACCACCAAAAATGACTGCTACATCTCGGGATATTTTTTCAATCTGGCTACCATTAATTGCATCATGCGATCCTTGCGCAATCATGCCATCTTTAACATTATGGAGAGCAACCGGTGCCGTAGTCTTATCACCACCTAAAGACACACTATTATAATTAACGGCTCCATCTGCTTTTTTATCGTAGAGAACTGCAAAAGCACCCACTTTCTGAATATTGAACACCTCTTCACCAAGATCAGTAACCGTAGCTGATATGTTAGTAACCTTATCGTTAATATGGATAATATCCTTTTCAGCACCTGCAACACGATCATTCGTCTTCCAAAGCTGACTACCATTGATTGCATCATGCGAATTTTCAATAATTTTCCCATCTTTAACATTACGGAGAGCAACCGGTGCTGTAGTCTTATCACCACCTAAAGACACACTATTATAATTAACGGCTCCATCTGCTTTTTTATCGTAGAGAACTGCAAAAGCACTTCCCTCTTCAATGTTATTAATACTGTTACTAATATCTGCTATACGCCCATCCAGTTGTTCTTTATTAACAGCGTCATTAGCATTTACAGCTGCCTTCACACCGGAAATTATCCTATTTTCACCAGATTTGTTTGCAACATTGATTTCAGTGCCACCTGTTGACTCACCAATGGTGATAGCACTTTCATTTTCCTCCTGCTTAACGAGGCTGTTTTTTGCCACATTCGCAATCTGATTTTGTATATTCGTGATAGAAGTATCAACAGCATTAAAAGTAGATTCAAAACCATTATGTGGTTTGCCCTGAATAGTGTAACTGGGCGCCTTACCGTTAAATACATCCGCTCCACCACCAAAATATTGTGATATATTATGAGTTACACCTTCAACTGTATTCTCAATCTTCCCTAACTGCGCAAAATTCACTGCATCCTCAGGTTCTTCCCCAGCTGCCACTCCTGTAATCTTTTTATTACCAGCATCAATACCATCCACAGTTATACCAGCCCCATTAGCAAACAGAATGCCATCATCACTTATAGAGCTTCTTCCAGCGGTAACTCGTTCCACTTTAATATTCTCAGCTAGATCAAATTTTACATTATTGTCTTCCTCACCTTTTATAATCGTAAGGTTGCCACTTGCCGCTGACAAATCTACAGTATCTTTTATACCAACGGCTTTAGCATTTTCACCCCCAACAGACAAACTCCAACCTTGGTCTACGTATTTTTGTAATGATCCTAACTGCGCAACATTCACAGCATCAGTATTATAAGTACCAGCTGCCACCCCTTCAAGCTGGCGCGTCATCTTATTTACATCATTACCAATAGTTGCTGGACCCGCATTACTTTTCCATACTTCATTCTCTAGCTTTGACGGGCTTTTAGTGAGAAAATCGAAACCGAAAGCACCCGGACCCGCCTTACTCGAAGAACCGTCCCCAAGAATAACCTTTCCATACGCCCGCGTTTCAGGCCCAGACCCTATAGCAACAGTTTCATCACCATCAGCCCTCACTCGTAAAGAATAAGCATTTACGAATGCATCTCTATTATCATCTTGGTTATTATATCCGGCATCTATTGCGATATTACCTAGTCCTAAAGCGTGCGCTGTAGAGTCTATAGCTACACTTTTCCCCTTTTCCGTATATTTCTCTGGATCTAAAATAACAGCGCCACCCACTGTAAAGATATTTTGTGCATCTTTCCATACAAACCTTCCGTCGACTGTTAAAACATTTATGGCAGAATTACCCCCCCCCATACCACTTGTATAATTATTATAAGCAGAAAGAGTACTTTGCGGATAAACCACGGCAGCATTCTTCACATTTTCAAGAGATGCTTTTGTTAAATCGAGATTTGCTGAAAAAACAGGAGAAGCATTCGATAAAAACAATGCCACCGCAGTTCCTAACGAGGCTACTTTAAACAATGATGATCGATGATGTGAACGAGAAAAACTCAAATCACGCAGATTTGGTGTAGTATATAATTTTTTCATAATACCCCCTTCATAATAATAGATTAAAAACACAAAAAAGGTATGCTCTAGAACTCTAAAGCTTTCTTATTTCCTTTGCGTGTTCTTGCTTTTACAGCGTGTTTTAGGACATAAATAAAAATTAAGACATAAGCTGTTGTTTCTACAGCGTCTTTAGAAGGGTAATTAGGGGCAGGTTCGTGAAAGTCAATTTGAGGAAGGTAAAAAAATACTTAATATTAGAATAGATTTCGTTTTTCTATCAAAGGTTGTGCGTCGTTTTTAGCTTTGATCTCTTTGAAAGAGGTATAATTTTTGTTGTGCCTATTGATCATCCGCTAGGCATCAGTTTATTTTTCGTGAATAAGATTTTTTTATTTCATTAGAGGATTTATGAAAGCTTTTTACTAAAATGCCCCATCTATATCCTTACTAATGGTAATGTGTCTCGTTGCTGTATCCTGTTTTACAAAAATACTCACTGCTACTTGTTCTTTTATTCCCTTCAGTTGTGAAAAATTCATTGCACTATCTAGCACCCATATCTTTAGCTGCCTCATCAGAAATAGACAGTTTCCAACCTTTTTTCTTACGACTTCTTCTAAATCTTGCAACTGTCTAAGGTTCACTGCATCGGCAGATTTTCTATCAGCTGCTACGCCTATAATTTGTCGCGTTATGTTCTTACTAGGAACACCAATACTTACTGCAACTTTCGTACTTTTCCATTGAGATTAGATGTTTTTAACCGGTCCTTGCAGAACAGACGTATCTCCAAAAACGCCAGCAGCTCTACCAGACACAGAGTTGTTCCCGATAGCTCTCCCATCAACCATCACTTTCTTTAGAATAGGAACCTAAAGCGATACTTCCACCCCCTTTTGCTTTTGAATAGAAGCCCATAGAAATAGCTTCTTGAGCAAATGCATATGCACGGAGTGACCAAGAGCAATCGAACCATATTCTAAAGCTTTAGAAACAGCTCCTACTACTGTTGAATAATCACTCTTCGAAAGAGTATAATCATTTTCCCCGTGTTCGCTCTTCTTATTATATTCACCACCTACTGCGACACTGCTTTTCTCTAAAGCATGAGCCATATTGCCTACAGCAACGCTCCATTCTTTTTCCGTTTGCGCTCCACTACCCTAAAGCAATACTTGTGTTTGGAGTACATTGCATATCCTGTAGATCGTTGCATTATAAAGCATACGTTTAAAACTATACGAAAATAAAAGCTAAAACTGTCTTCTTTTAATAAAGGGTATATTCGTATTTACATTGCTTGAAGCATTTTAATAAATCAAAATAATAGCAATCAATTTTTTGAATCTTTACCACTAAGCTCTTTTATTCTCAACAAAAGTTGTAATAAGCTTTTTATATTCGGATTTTATATAATTACGGGAGTTTTATACATTTAGAATAGCTTAGAGAGTTCTGGAAGAAAGTAAAAAATTTGCCCTTTTCTTAAATAAGAAAAAGGCAAATCAATTTTATGGATTTAGTCGTTTATTAGTTGAGTATCACATTAACCCCTGTACTTATACCCCAGTGACCTCCAGAAGTGGTAATTGACAAGTTGGAACCAATATCACCGTTCTCTGAAGTATAACCTGCACCAAAAGCAAAAGCAGATTGACTACGCCATAAACCACTACCAAATGCAATTGTTAATTTTCCAGGAATATCACTATAGCGTAAACCAGCTACCGCTAAACCAACAGCTGCTGCTTGTCTTGCCTCTTTTCGAACATCCTCAACAGCATAACTTAATGTCGAAAACTTCATATCCGTATACGAATTAGCCCCACTAACTCCATCTTTTACAAGATGAGAAATTTGCTCATCCGTATACTTATTGGCACTTTCAAGCACAAAATCTATCTTATCTTTTAATTGACCGCCATTAACCGCTTCTTTCGAATCCTTTTCAATCTTTCCATCGGCTACATTGGCTATTAATACTGGAGAACTGTCATCTCCACCAACTAATGTAACTTTATTGGTCTTTTTGCCCGTTTTTTCATCTTTATCGTATTGTACAGATCCCTCCGTAACTCTATTTTCAATATCCTTGACCTGATCTGTAATCATCTGCTGAGTTTCCCAAAGCTGTCCTCCATTCACTGCTTCTTTTGAATCTCTGTCTACCTTACCATTCGCTACATTGATAATCTTACTTGGACTCTTAACACCCTGAGAATCCACATGAGATGCATCATAACTTCCTTTTTCTTCATTCCAATTCAGACTATTCAAAGAGGTACCCTTTTCAACTTCTTTTATACGATCGTTGATAGTGCTCATGCTGTCATTAACAACATCAAATGCTTCAGAGACATTATTACGCTCCTCTTTATCACCTTTCGTACCATCCTTATTAAAGACCTGAACAGTGAATTTTGGTCCTTGCCAGTTTCCTTCCTTATCATAACCAGCTCCTCCACCAAAATATGAGGCAAATGTCTGTTGAAGTGTATAAATCTGACCACCATTAATCGCATCCGTCGAATCTTCTGATATCTTTCCTTTCGCAAGGAACGTGATCTTGCTGTTTTCCTTGTTACCTTCTTTCTCATGCTGTGCTACAAACGCACCTGCATCATCACTCCACAACAACGCATTTTGCTCAATGTTGTCTGAAATCTCATTATGAAGATTCTTGAAAACCTTATTTACACCGGCAAACGCGGCTGCAATGCTATCATAATTCTCCTCTTCAAAGCTTCCATCTTCTTGGAAAGTCATTATCTTGAAACCTGGAAGCGCCCAGCCATCACCATCATACTTAGCATCACCACCAAAATACTTTGCTAGCGACTGATTCAGATCATAAATCTGTCCGCCATTAACCGCATCACTCGAGCCTGATACTATAGAGCCAGCCGCAAGTGATGTGATCTTGCTTGCTTTTCTGTCATCACCTTTCCCATGCAGAGCGATAAAAGCTTTGTCACCATCGCTCCAAGATAAAGAATCTTGTGCAACTCCCTCTGAGACCTCCTTAATGCGAGCGTTCACATTCTTGATATTGTCATCAAGTCCTTTAAAGGCAGAACCAACATCGGTATGCGGTTTATCTGTTACTTCGCCACCTTTATCAATACTGGATAAATTATAAGTTGGCCCTTTAAAAGCACCACCCTTAAATTCAGCATCTCCACCCAACAATTTTGCTATATCCATTGAAAGAATGTGAACCTGTCCTCCATTGATAACATCCGTTGAGTTTTCCGCAATCGATCCGGCGGCTACATTATGGAGCGCAACAGGTGTAGCATCCTTCCCTTTCCCAAAAGTTACATTTGTATAATCAGTTTGATTATCTGTTGTTTTATCGTAAAGAACAACAGAAGAACTATCAGACAGAAGGGTATCAGAAAGATCCTTCAAACCTTTATCAAATTGTTCTTTGTTCACGGCTTCATTGTTGTTTTCTGCCGCCTTTACACCAGAAAGAGTTCGATCCTTACCACCCTTGTTTGCGATATTGATTTCACTACCTTCTACTCCTTTACCAATGTTGATAACATCTTCATTTTTCGTAACAAGCAAATTACTGATTACATCGCTGATCGCAGTTTGAACCTTTGTGAAAAGTTTACCCACACCTGAAAATGCATCTGATACATTCTTATAGCTTGATTCAGCTTCAGTGCCATCATCATTGATAATTTTTAGCTTAAAATCAGGAACTTTCAATTCCCCATCCTTATATTCAGCGTCATCAGAAAAATATTTTGCAACCTTATCGCCCAGTGAATAAAGTTGAGAACCATTTACGGCATCCATCGATTCTTTCGTAATATCTCCTACAGCAAGCGATGTGATTTTACTTGCCTTTCTGTCATCACCTTCCCCATGCTGGGCAACAAAAGCTTTGTCAGCATCGCTCCAAGATAAAGAATCTTGTGCAACTCCTTCTGAGACTTCCTTAATGCGAGCATTCACATTCTTGATATTATCATCAAGTCCTTTAAAGGCAGAACCAACATCGGTATGCGGTTTATCTGTTACAACACCTTTTTCATCAATATTCGATAATTTATACTCTGGTACTTTAAAGTTTTTGCCATCAAAGGATACATCTCCACCTAAAATTTTTGATAAATCCTCAGTGATTGCATGAAGCTGATCGCCATTAATCGCATCACTCGAAGCTGATATTATAGAACCAGCGGCAAGTGATGTGATCTTGCTGTTTTCCTTTTCTCCATCTTTTTCCCCATGCTTGGCTACAAAGGATTGTTCTTTACCATCCCACAACAGAGCATCGCCTTGGACAGATTCTTTGATATTCGTGACTTTGTCATTAAAATCATTAACGATGTTCTGCACATTCTTATTCACACTCTGGAAATTCTTATCAATTCCGTCAAAGGCTTCCGCTACATTATTGTAGGTTTTTTCTTCAACTTCAATTTCATTGCTCTCTAAGTTGAAAACTTTGAGTTTGAAGGTTGGTTTGTTCAATACGCCATTCTCATACGTAGCATCGCCGCCAAAATATTCTGCAACTTTGTTGCCCAGTGCATAAAGCTGGGAACCTGTTATAGTTTCGTGCGAATCTTTCTCTACCTTACCATCAGCGACATTAACAATCTTGCTCGCATCCTTCTCACCATGAGCAGCATTGTAAGCACCATCATCACCTACACTGCCATCCCAATTTAAACCATTCGAAGAGACGTCCTTTTCAAATTCCTTAATACGAGCATTCACATTCTTGATATTATCATCAAGTCCTTTAAAGGCAGAACCAACATCGGTATGAGATCGATCTGTTACTTCACCTTTTTTATCAATATTCGATAATTTATACCCTGGTACTTTAAAGTTTTTTCCATCAAAGGATACATCCCCACCTAAAATTTTTGATAAATCCCCAGTAATTGTATGAAGCTGACCACCATTAACGGCATCTGTCGAATTTGTGCTAAGATCTCCACCCGCAAGACCTGTTATTTTTTTACCTGCAGCATCAATACCATCCGCTATTACTTTGGGGCCATTTTCAATCGTTAAGCCCGTTTTATCTAAAGTGACGTCTTTTAATTTTACACTGTTCAATGTGACATCTTGTGCCAAATCAAATGTTATTTTTTTGTCTTTACTGTCTGTTGTATCACTATTTTTAATCTCAAAGTTTTTGCTTCCAGAAACCAAATTTAATATATCACCCGGCTGAAAGCTTGAAACAACCTTATCATTAAGAGAAAGTGTCCACCCTTGTGCTACAAATTCCCTTAATTTTTTCAGCTGCGCAATGTTGACGGCATCAGTGTCTGCATAACCCGCTGCCACACCTGTAAGCTGTCGTGTTATCTTATTCGGAGTATCACCAATACTAAAAGCTCCTTGAGTGCTCTTCCATATCACACCATCATCCGTTGACTGGCTCCCTATAGAAGGATCATAGCCAACTGTGGACACTGAGTTACGAGAAACAGATTTATAACCCACAGCAACACCACCCTCAGGAAGTACTTGTACATTTGATCCTAATGCCATACTATTTTTAGCTGTTGCAGCTGAAAGTCCACCTAATGCAATACTATTTTCACCAGATGCATTTGCAAAACCACCTAATGCGATACTATTTTCACCAGATACATTTGCAGAACCACCTAATGCAATACCATTGTCGGCAGTTGCACTTGAAAGCTTACCTATAGCAATACTTTCTTGCCCACCTTTTCCCTCACTGGCAGCAATTGTAATGCTCTCCGTTTCGGCATGCCATTTAAAAACACTATCATCGGCAGCTTTTTTAATCTCATTGTGAAGATTTACATAAGACTTACCCACACCTTCAAAGGCTTTGGCTACATTTGGAAAACTTTCTTCTTCAATCTCATTCGTCTCAGGATTTAAAGTTTTAATTTTGAACTCTGGATCATCCCATTGACCATTCGTAAATTTAACACCACCGCCTAAATATCCAGCTATATGGGTAGCTACAACATTCAACTGACTACCATTTACCGCCTCTTGTGAATCGGCACTAAGATCACCAAGTGTAACACCCGTTACCTTTTTATTTCCAGCATCAATACCACCGGTGGTTATTTTCGGACCATCAGTAACTACTAAGCCCGTGGCATCGAAGGTATTTGTACCTGCCTTTACGCTCTCCAGTGCAATGTCTTGAGCCAGATCAAATTTTACTTTATTGTCTTCCTCACCTTTTATAATCGTAAGGTTGCCACTTGCCGCTGACAAATCTACAGTATCTTTTATACCAACGGCTTTAGCATCTTTACCCCCAACAGATAGTGTCCAACCTTGGTCTACGTATGATTGTAACGATTTTAGCTGTGCAACATTAACGGCATCAGTGTCGTCACTACCAGCTGCCACTCCTACAATCTGGCGCGTTTTTTGTGATTCAGCATCACCAATACTCACCGCGCCTAGTGTGGCTGCCCATATCATACTGTCATCTTCTGACGAGCTTTTAATTAAAGGATTATAACCAAGTTTGCCAGCAGCAACATCAGCCACAGACTCGCTCCCAATCGCAACACCTAAATTTACCGTCGTTTTTGCATAAGCACCAAGAGCTATAGATTCCTCACTGTCCGCCTTAGCACGATGTCCAATAGCAATTGATTCTTCGCCCTTCGCTATTGTACGCCCCTCAGAAGGGATCGGTTTACTACCTTGTCTACCTTCACCACCTATTGCGATACTTTTTTTACCTACAGCATACGCCAAATGACCTACAGCAACAGTAAAGCTATTATCCACCTGCGCACCATAACCAACAGCAACCACATCGGGAGCATTGACTATTATTTTGGCGCCAAGAGCAGTAATATCACTTTCCTTATGGAGTTTGCCGTCCTGTGTTATATTATTACCAAATATGACATTAGTACCCACTACGTCACGTTGCATGCCTGTATCGCGCTGCATTTTAGACATGGAGTCATTGTGCGAAGGATTCAATGCATCAATAATCGCTGTATTCTCACCGCTTTGTGAACTGATGATCAATTTTTTATATTGCCCGCCTGTATCTAATGTTCTTTCCAATGAGTTTTTGTCATCTGCCCTCAAAACATTCACAATAGGATCATCATTACTTATACCAGAAAGGGTTTTGGTTAAAAAATTTGCATAGCTATCAGCAGCACTTACCTTGGATGTCAAAGAAACATTCAGCGCTGTTAAATAATTTTCCTGTGATGCACTAGAAGAATCCAAATCACTGTTATAGCTATCATAAACAGAGACAATACTTTGTGGATATATCTCAGCAGTGTTCCTTATGTTTGAAGAAATCTCTTCTCCTGAATCAAGATCATTCGAAAAAACAGGGGAAATACTGGCTAAAAGTGCAGCTATTGAAGTCAAGGATAGGACTTTAATAAAAGGAAAACGAGAAAATTTTAAATTGCTCCCTGCTAATTTTGTATATAATTTTTTCATAATGAACTCCCCAATGAAAGAAATAACTATAAACACAAAAAAGACACATTTAAACGCTATGAAGTTCCCTAAAATTGATTTTTCTAAACGTATTCAAAAATTTAGTACCTGACTGAAAAGATAGAGAAGTTGTGTTTTTAGGTTTTATGGTTAATGTGTTTTGCTCTTTTACATTTCCTAAGAAAGTAAAATTTTTTTGTGGTGATTGGTTTTTTTAACTTCTAAGCTTATTGGTTGTTTTTTGCAAGGGGTAGAATTAATTTAGTGGATTGTTTTATAACTTCTTCCAGTAAAGTTGAAATACATTTGAATGTGTACTTTTATCTTAGTAGAAAGCTTTTTAATAGATTTGTAGAGAGCAAAAGGTTTTTTTCTATCTGTAGAGTGCTACAGATTTTTCAGATTTAAAAATTAAAGAAAAAATAATGAACTTATAATTTATGGAAAAACTTATTATCTTATTTTGAAATAAGAAGTTCATTTTGTTGAAAGTGTATAGTTTTTTTCTGTTTTTTAAACCTGTATTTGTCGTTATAGCGCTTATCAATTTATATATAATTTTTACATACGTAACAACAATTCACCCCTGCCTCATGAGACAGGGGTGAAAAGGAATTTTTATGTATTTTGTTTATTATCAGTTCAATGTCATATTGAATCCCGCACCTACACCCCAGTGACCTCCAGAAGTTGTTGCGGATATGTTAGAGCGGTATTTTCCATTTTCTGAGGTGTAACCTGCACCAAAGGCAAATGCAGATTGACTACGCCATAAACCAGTACCAAATCCAACGCTTAATTTTCCAGGTGTATCATTGTAGCGTAAGTTAGACACCGCAAGACCAATAGCCGCTGCTTGTCTTGCCTCTTTTTTCACACTCTCAATACTGTAGTTTAAAACGTTAAACTTCATATCTGTATATTGTTTAGACTGATCAACAGCATCATCAATCGCATCAATCACAATATTATTAACCCGTTGATCTGTGTAGTGCTTGGATTCATCAAGAATAATCTTCATCTGTTCTTTAGTATAGTCATGGAGTTGACCACCATTTACAGCTTCTTTTGATCCCTTCTCAATTTTACCATCAGCTACATTATCAATCAAAACAGGTTCACTGGCATCACCACCCGCTAATGTGATTTTATTGGTCTTTTTGCCGTTTGCATCTCTGTCATAACGAACAGCGTCCTCAGCAATATCGTTAACTTTGTTTTCAATATTGAAAACCGTTTCACCAATATCCGTAACCGTAGTGGAAATATTGTCGACTCTGTTGGTAAGATGCTTAACATCTTTTTCAACACCAGTGACACGTTCATTAGTTTCCCAAAGTTGTCCACCATTGACCGCATCTTTCGAACCTTTTACAATTTTACCATCAGCTACATTGATAATTTTATTCGGCTTACCATCACGATTAGCATCATAGGCTTTTTCTTTATCATTCCACTTTAAAGCATCTGTATCGACCTTGTTGATGACATCATCAATACGGTTGTTAATATTTGACATCCCATTATTAATATCACCAAAAGCATCAGCGACATTATGGTGTTCTTTCTCAACAGTCGTACCATCAGCATTGACTTGAACAATCTTAAAAGTAGGATTTGTCCATTCGCCATTCTCATATTTAGCACCGCCACCGAAATAATTAGCAAGCTGGTTATTCATGGAATAAAGTTGGTTGCCCGTAATGGCATCTGTTGAACCTTGAGCAATCTCACCATCCAAAAGATACTTCAATTTGCTCTTTGTTTTCTGCCCATCTTTTTCATGACGTGCCACAAATGCTTCTTCATCATCATCCCACAGTAAAGCATCTTTAGAGAAATCTTCAATTTTCTGATTAAACTCATTGGATACATTCGTTAAGCGTTGATTCACATCTTGAACATTTTTATCAAGACCTGTTAAAGCTGAACCAACGTCATAAAAGTTAGCCTTCCCTACCTCACCACCTACAATAGCCGATAAAGTATATTTCAGCCCTTCAAAAGCACCGTTAATGAACTTTGCACCACCCCCAAAAAACTTTGCAATATCTGCTGATATTTTATTAATCTGACTACCATTGATTGCATCGTTGGAATTTTCAGAAATGCTACCATCTTTTACGTTATGAAGAGCAACTGGCCCATTACTCTTATTGCCGCCTAAAGTCACACTCCCATAATTAACATTACCATCTTCATCTTTATCGTAGAGAACCGCAGCAGCACTTGCTGTCTCAATATCTTTCGTAATATCCTTTATGCTTTTATCAAGTTGGTCTTTGTTAACAGCTTCATCGCCCTTCTCTGCTGCTTTAACACCAGAAATAGAACGTGCTACACCAGCATATCCTGCAATATTGACTTCAGTACCCGCTGTATCCTTACCAATAGTGATAGGAGCAGAAACTCCGTCTTGCTTAACAAGACTATTTTTTACCACATCGGAAATCTTATTATCAATATTTGTAATAGAAGTATTTACACCAGTAAATGCATCTGTAACATTATGATGTGTCTGACCCTGAATAAGGAAGGCTGGTTCTATACCGGAAAGTACATTCGTGTTACCACCAAAATATTTCGATGTATTTTCAGCAATCTTTTTCAGATCACCTGTTACAGCGTTAACATTCTGATTAGTAGTAAAGAGCTGTGAACCATTTACTGCTTCCGTCGATATTATAGAGAGTGTCGCCTCTTTCACACCCGAAAGTATCCGCTCTTTATCGTCCTTATTTGCAATGCTGATTTTAGTACCACCTGTTTTAGCACCAACGGTAATAAGACCATTCTCTCCCTCTTGCTGAACCAAACTATTTTCTGTGATATTAGAAATTTGATTGTGAATTGCGCTAAAAGTATTATTCACACCTTCAAAAGCATCAGCAACATTCGAATAAGGCTGCTTAGAGGAAGTGCCATCAGCCTTGAATTGGATAACTTTGAAAGTGGGAACATTCCAATTACCAGCGTCATCATACCCAGCACCACCACCAAAATAATCAGCAATATCATTTATTGCATAGAGCAAATGCTGATTAACATGCCTGATGTTCATATTAAGCCCTGACAAAGCTGATCCAACATCATTATGTTCCGTCTGTTTTTCCTGACCATTTTCATCAATAGTAGTTAAATTATATCTCGGTCCTCTAAAGACTCCATTCTCGAATGAAGTACCACCACCAAAAAATTGTGCAACATCTCCAGATATCTTGTTAATCTGACTACCATTAATCGCATCATGCGATTGATCGGAAATCTCTCCATCTTTGACGTTATGAAGAGCAACTTGCCCGTTAACCTTATTACCTCCTAAAGTTACACTCTCATAATTGACAGTGTTATTATCATTTTTATCGTAAAGAACCGCAGAGGCACTTATATTCTCAATATTGTTGTTAATCTTTCCTATGCTTTCATCGAGTTGTTTTTTATTAACAGCTTCATTATCTTCTACCGCTGCTTTTACACCAGAAATTGTACGAGCCTCCCCTGATTTATTTGCAACATTAATTACAGCACCACCTGTTGCCTTACCAATGGTGATAGGAGAATTCTCTCCTCCATCTTGCTTGACAAGGATATCGCTTGTCACATTTTTAATCTGATTATAAATATCCGTGATAGAATCATCGACTCCATCAAAAGCATCAGCAACATTATTGTATTTATTCGCAACAATAGTACCATTCGCGTTACGCTGAGAAACCTTGAAGGTAGGAGCTTGCCACTCTCCATTCTCATAGCTAGCATCACCGCCAAAATAATTCGCAATCTTATCACCCATCTTATAAAGTTGAGAACCATTTATTGCATCTGTTGAATCTCCTGAAATATCGCCATCCGCAAGGAATTTAATCTTACTATCTGTCTCCACTCCATCTTTTTCATGAAGTGCAACAAATGCTCCTTCTCCATTATCCCACAATAAAGCATCTTCAGAGAGCCCCTGAAATTCCTCAACAAAATTATTGACTACATGTGTTAAACGACTATTCACATTTCTGACATTCGCATCAAGCCCTGTCAAAGCATCACCAACATTTTCAAAGGTTTTCTGTTCTACGTTACCATCTTCAGACACTTTAGATAGATTATATCTAGGGCCTACAAAAGCACCATTCTGAAATGCTGCACCCCCACCAAAGAATTTTGCAACATCTCCAGATATCTTATTGACCTGACTACCATTTATCGCTTCTGTTGAATCAGAAGAAATTTTACCACCTTTAACATTAAGGAGAGCAACTGGCCCCTTGCCCTTATCACCACCCAAAGTCACACTGTTATAATTGACAGAATTATCTCCATTCTTATCGTAGAGAACCGCGAAATCACTCACATTCTTAATATTGTTATTAATGTTTACTATAGTATCATCAAGTTGCTTTTTATTAACAGCTTCATTATCCTTTTCTGCCGCTTTCACGCCTGCGATAGTCCGATCTCCATCACTGCCTGCAATATCAATTTTCGTGCCACCTTTTTCCTTACCAACAGTGATCAGCTTTTGGCTTTCGTCCCATTTAACAAGGGCACCGCCTGCTACTTGATCTTTTATTTCTTGCAACTGCTTATAATTTACAGCATCCTCAGCATCAGTTCCCGCTAGCACTCCCGTAATCTTTTTATTACCAGCATCAATACCCCCAGTAGTCATATTAGGACCACCAGTAATCACGAAGCCATCATCGCTTACATTCGCCTTACCTGCTATTACACGTTTAACTCTGACAATATCATTCAAATCAAACTTTACAGTATTGTCACCGTTTTTGGTAATTTTGATATTCTTACTTTCTTCATTACCATCCTCTGCATTAACACCTACAAACTTTACTGTACTCTCTGCCCCAATATCTGTAGGCTCTTCATCTTCAACAGCAAGTTTCCAACCCATTTTAATTCCCGCTGTAAAGTCTTTTAACTGCTTATAATTTACAGCATCGGTATCGTCTTCCCCTGCCGCTACTCCTTTAATCGTTTTATCACCAGCATGAATGCCCTTAACAGTTATGCTCGGCCCATCACCACCTTCAAACCCAAAGCCAACAGCACTCATAATACTTTCTCCTGCTGTGACAGTCATTACCTGAATATCATCAGCTAGATCAAACGTGACATTGTGATCGTCGTCTTTTTCAATCTTAATATTCTTTCTATTTTCATCTCCAGCTGCTTGAAAATTTACTGTACCGTTTGGACCAATAGCCGTAGCATTTCCACCGTTAACAGCAAGCTGCCAACTCGTTTTGGTTGCCTCTTGTACAGCTTTCAGCTGTTTATAATTTACAGCATCGGTATCTTTAGTCCCTTCTTCTACTCCTGTAATCTGTTTATTGCCAGCATCAATACCCTTCGCTGTTATGTTTGGTCCCCCATTAACAAACTTAAAGCCCTCACCATTCATAATGCTGTTGCCTGTTGCGACACTTGTGAGCGTAAGATTATCATTCAAAGAAAATGTAACTCTATTATTGTCTTTTGCAATTTTGATATTTTTGTTTCCCTCCCTACTTGCATCCGCAACAAGATCTACTGTACTTCCTGCTCCAACATCTGTAGCATTGTTACCATCAACAGAAAGTTTCCAGCCTTTTTCTGCAAGTGTTTTTATCTCTTTCAGCTGTTTATAGTTTACTGCATCGGTGTCTTCTTCCGCATCTTCTACATTCATGATTATTTGTTTGCCAGCATCAATACCACTTTGAGACATGCTAGGGCCATTCTTAATCACAAAGCCATCATCACTCATCGTGCTCTTGCCTGTAGTGACGCTTGTAAGTTTCAGAGTATCACTCAAAATAAATTCAATTTGATGCTTATTCTCTGTAGTGTTTTTTGCAACCGTTAAATTGTCTTTTCCTTCATCGCTTTTACTTTTCACTGAAAAATCTACGGTATTGCCTGTATGCACATCTGTCGGATCTTTATCGTTAGCAGAAAGTTTCCAGCCTCCCCCCCCTGATATGACATCTCTCATAGCTCTCAGCTGCGCCACGTTTACCGCATCGGTATCTCTACTTCCAGCAGCGACCCCAGTAATTTGTCGTGTTAGGTTACCATTACCAGTACCATCAACTTCACCAACACTAAAAGCCCCTGTTGTACTTACCCATGCCATACCGGTTTCTGTCGTATCACCATTAAGGTAAGGGTCATACCCCTTAACACCTTTGTTTCTATCAGAGACAGAACCACCACCGATAGCAACACCATCATTAACAAGTACCTGTGCATTTGCTCCAATCGCAACGGAATCTTCTGTTTTAGCATATGTATGCGAACCTATAGCAATCGCATTTTCACCCTCCGCTGTTACTTTTCTGTTAGGATCATTTTCTTCAGTTCTGTCAGAGCGCCTGCCCCCTATTGCAATAGAACCTGAAGCTTTAGCTTCAGCATCTGTACCTATAGCAATCGCAAAATTCTTTTCTGCTCTTGCCTTCGTCCCCACAGCAATGCTATTTTCCCCTAATGCAGTTGCAAGCCCTCCAATAGCAACTGTAGATTCTCCCGAAGCCTCTGTTCCAACACCCATAGCAACAGCTGCTTTACCACTTGCAAGTGCAGAAACACCAAAGGCTTGCGCACCCCCTGCCTTTGCTGTCGCACCTGCACCAAAAACGGTTGAATAATTACCCGTTGCAGCAGAACCACAACCAGTTGCAAAAGAATAAATGCCATAAGCCTCAGGCAGAGCATTAGCGATACCATCAGTAGCGATTCCCATATAACCACCAGAGCCACCATTGCCATCTGTAAGCCCCTCACCAATCCAAGCCTCTTTTTCAGTGCTCGTTCCATAAGGATTACGATTTGCAAAGCTTTGATTAGTGATAAATCTATTATATTGTTGCTCTGCGGTTATTCGTTGAGTAACTGACGCTTGTTGTTTGCCGCCACGACCAATAACGTTGTCTACACCACAGAAATCATCATCACCAGCCAACACAACACTACCATGACTACCATGTGGATAAGGAACATCACCAAGATTCGAACTCTGAACAGTTGCTCCTCTTATGGAAAGACCGGCAGCAAAAACAGGAGAAACACTCGATAAGAGTGTCGCCATTACCGCACTAAGAGAGACAACTTTAATTAAATTTGGTGTGGAATATTTTTTTTTCATAAGAACCTCCTCCAACAGAGTTCAACATCATTACAACGCGCAGAAACACTCATGGCAAAACCCTTAGTTTGCGCACTTCAAAAACCAATAAATCAAGGCAAAACCCTCCCCCTTCGATACCTCTATTTTTTACGGCATCGCTCTAAAATCTTTGCAACAACATCGAATCTAGAAAAATCCCCAACCCTTTTAGCTAGAGGGATTCAAGCTAAAAAATAAATAAAACACAAGACTTTGAAAATATACCGTAATCTCCATTCAAAAAACACTGCGATTTATCTCTTAACAAAATAATTTCACTAAAGAGCAATTCTACTTTTCAAATAAAGCGCATCAGCAAAATGGCAAGAGTGTAAAAAATAATTTTTTATAAATTTGTAAAAATACTTCTCAATAAAATAGCTGTTCTTATAAACACAAATTTATGATTTTTTTAACTTATAGCACAATGTAATAGATAACGATTATCATGATAATCTCACTCTTTGTTGCGAGATAATCTGTTTCAATATATAATGCATATCTTTGAAAGAAATCTTTCTTAATATAATGATGCACGACGTGCTCATCTTGTCCTCTTCATAAAAAGACAAAAGTGCTATAAATGATCTTTCGTTCTTCTCGCGTATATGTCTGTTACCCTTCTATAGGAACAAAACATCGTCATTGTATTTTCACTGTTGTCAGTATCTTTTCCCTCAACCAACAAATATTTCAGGAATGACACTATATTAGCTTCTTTTTGAATCAATTTTGTTGGTATTGCTACCCGTCGTTCTTTTTATGAACTGCTTTATTTTTAATCAGAACAATATATTGATTTATAATGATAGCTTCTCGTTTTTCAGGTTGAATAAAAGACTCGAAGATCGTGAGATTTTCACATTCCAAACTTGGTTATACAGCAGAAAATCAAAAAAGTTTTATTTTTTTAAAAGGCTGTTCATTCGTATCTTATGAAATTTCTAGATGTGCTTTTCAGTTTCGATTTTACGCTTTAAATGTAATTTTAAAAGTGGCAAAGTGGCTTCGACTTCTTCCATATCATTGAGGTTTTGAATAAGCTCTTGCAATCTTCCATAAAGCTCTGCTGCTAATTCCGCAACATCTTCAGGAGAAAGATCTATTTTTGCATCATGATAGGTCGTATAAACTAAATGTCCCAGCTTTTTCATCAGCCCAGCAGGTATCGCTTGCGGTTTAAAACCAGCTGCTTTCGCCTTTGCCATATCTGAAAACATCTCGCCATTGCCCGTCACAAGCCAATCTAAGGAAATACCACAAATTTCTTGATATTTGGAGAGCGCAGAGGCTGTAGGCTCACTTATACCAGTTTCATAAGTTCCTACAGAGCCAGCAGTGATACCAAGATGTGCAGCAAACTGCTTACGCTCTGTAAAACCAAGAGCGTGACGCACTTCACGAAAACGTTTTGCCAACTCAGTTTTAGGTTTTGCTTCCGGACGAGCCAAAAAACACTCCAAAATCAATATAATTGTTGACTAAATAATTATATTGATTTATATCTATTATTACTGCTCCTTAAAAAGAGCAGTTATCACATACATAACCCCACAAACACAGATGTTGCAGCATCCGTTTAAGCAGGAGCGAAAATTATGACAATTACACAAAAAATGCAATCGCCGTGGTATTTTACTGAACTGCGCCCCTGTAATATAACCTTGGAAAAACTCAAGCCTATCAGAGGCTATTTTCCAGAGTCAAAAACATTTGGACACAGCCCAATGAAAAAGCTAAATGCGCCACTGCCAACTCTATCAGTTTGCATGCCAAGCCAATTCTTGCCAACTGCTTTCTCACAAGTCGCAGTCATATTCTTCCAAAAGCAAAAAGCCTAATACGATTCTCTTCATTCCATGCTGTGCAATATACCACTGAAATCTTATTACAAAAATATGCAAATTCATTTCCCATAGGTTTTTATAAGGTAAAAAGTTTATCAATGTCTAAAAATCAATATAAAATAGGCAAAATAATTGGTATTCTACAAAAAATGAGATTATCACTCGTTATTAAAAAGTTAGACGTTTACAAACCCTGTTTGCTTATTTTATATATTAATGACACTGAGTTAGCTGTAATTGGCAATAGAGATTTCAGGGTGTTTGGTTTATCGTCAGAATACTCTTCCTCTACGCACATTAAAAGCCTTTTGGCAATGTATTTTAAATGCTATAAGTTCTATAGTAAACACATTGCCATCCATATTTACAATTGGGCGCTTTAAAAACTTGGAGTAATAAAATCTTTAATAGGCATTGATTTAAAAGCGCGTATTTTGCAGAAAATTGACAAAACCATGAGGTTCGTATACATGGCAATTTTAAGTGATGATAGTGGAGTGATACTTAAAAAAGCTGCATGGAAACCCGCAACGTTGAGGAATTAAGCATGACCTCTTTATGCGATAAAGAATTATCTGATACACTGGTTGGTCTTTATGACGACTATCAACGCGGTTTCGACATTGGAGAAGAGCTTAAATTGTGCGTGGGTTTGGCGTTATCTCTTGAATTGGAACTCAGTATTCATCGTTTAAGTGAAACAGATGCTGTTTTAAAAAAAGAGATTGTGCAAACCTTGCATCGTCGTAGAAATACCCATTCCAATGAAGATGAAATTGATACAATTTTTCATATGGATTTTGAAAAACAAAAATAATACAATACTCTCCCCATATGATACGATATTACCTCATTGCTTTACTTTCTACTACGCTTAAACAAAAAACTTTCAAGAAGATTTAAAGTGTTACGTTTTCGTCTTCTTAACAACAGTGAGATGAATTAAAGAAACGCATCAATTCTTTAGATCATTATCAAAAAATAGAGAGTATTCTCTAGTATACATCAATTTATGCTTTGTTCATTAAGCACCAACTTTTACATTTTCTCAACTCTCCTTTAAAAGCAAAATATGAAATGTGCTGCAGCGTAAATGTTTATAAAATAGCGTATATTGACCACTCTTAAACGTAATTTATTGTTTTTCATGTCTATAAAACAGCACTATGAGTATTCCAACAAACGCAACAATGCTTTGAAAAAAATATATCGATTGAGGTGATATGCTACTGTTATCGCTTGCCATAATGAGGTAGACTCCGAGGATCAAGCATCCAGAGATACCATTAAAACTTGCCTGCAATCTTCCTTGGTATTCAGGATCACAAGAGAGTTGTGATAAAGAAATCGAAAGAGCCCAACTCGAAAGTCCAAATCCAATCATAAAGTAAACAGGAAAAACAACAAAATTGTGTGTATTAACAGATAGAATAGCGAGGCCAATAGCCATAAAAGCTAATAAAATGGCTAATGTTTTCCTGATAGATAAAACTTTACAAAGAAGTGGTGAAAAAAACGCACCTGTCAATACGCCCATAGAATAAAGCACCTCAAATATTGCAAAGATACTGCTATCTGCATGTAAAACCTCTTGTATATAAGGAACGAGAATAACAGGAATGGTCATCAAAAGAGTCATAATAATCATCTGGCTTATATAAGGTACAAAAAGAGCCGGATTCTGTTTAAAATAATGAAGGGATGCTGTATAATTTTCCCACCAATTTTGCTGGTTTTGATTTTTAGATCTTCGGTTTTTAGGTACCTTCATTGCAAAATTAAATAAACCAGCAATGATAAAGAATATACCACCTATTAGAAGAGTTCCTTTTGTTCCTGCATAGGACAGTATAAATCCACTTAAGCCCATACCTACGATAGTGCCAAGTTCATAAACCATATCGATGGTCGCATTTGCATTGATGAGCTGTTCCTTCAGCACAATACTTTGAATTAAAGAAATAGCTGATGGCATATAAAAAGGGATAAAAATACCCAAAAGAGCAGATAAGACCATCAATTCAATTTCTATACCAAAATGCCAAAGCATTACCCAGCTTACAATTACCAAACCTCTCACAAGATTTGAAATAATAATCTGCGTTTTACGATTATATTTATCTGCCAATATGCCAAAAATAGGTGCAAAAATAATGCCAGGCGTCCAAAGAAAAAGCATCATCAACGCTACACCACGGATTGAGCCCGTCTGATTGTAAGCGAGCCATGACAATGTAATATAATTTAGTCCACTTCCAAATGTAGCAAATAAGCCGCTCAAAGTAAAATAGAGAAAAGTTCTATTTTCAAATAAAGCAATGCGTTCCTTCAAATTTGAAGTGAACATAAATTATCCTCTAAAATGAATACCAGTCGATATGCATGATACATCCTGTTTAAAAACAGGCATTCTTACAATTTTTATTTTAGATCATTAAATTTAAGAAAGCAAAATTTCTTTTTTGAGGCTTTTACAATCTTTGTGCTGTTTTATGATTAATTCTTCTATGAAAACGGAACATTTATGGACAAAAACAAAATTAATATTTTATGTGCGTTTTATTCAGAAGCTACACCTTTATACATATGTGAAACAATTTTACGGTATGGAAGCTTCACTCACATTATTGTCCTTATTATTCCGTGCACTAAAATATGCTCGAGTATATTCCTCCATGTCGTTCTTCTATCACCACACTTCGTCTCTAAAAGAATAAACATACTATTATCCTCACAATAAATATTGCTAACTTTTCTACTCCCCTTCTCTAAATCTTTTAAAACAAGCCCATTACAGTTAGTTTTCCAATTAAAATATATAACGTGATATTTTTCCTGAGCAGTTAAATTATTGCAATCATATCTCTAAAATTTCAGATTTAGAGTACGAATACATAAAGAAAGGTCTATCGTGGATAAATTGATTAATAAATGATTTTATTCATAATCAAAAACAAACTTCATCTATATGATGTCGTATTTGATTATGAATTAAAGAAACAGAAGCAGTTCCATCAATTGTTATAAACCGCTCATCTATTTCTGATAAAACTTGGTATACTTCATAAACTTTTTCAATAAAAGAGAGTTTTTCTTCGTATTTTAAGTTTAAACCATCCCTTTTCTGCAACCGCTCTAGTATAGTAGTGGGCGGTAAATGAAGATAAAATGTAATATGAGGTCTTGGAATAGATTGATTTAATTTAACTACACTTTCAACAGAAAGCTCTCGAGCATACAAATAAGCAAGACTAGAATAAACATATCGATCGCTAATTAATAAATTTTGCGATGACGTTAAGGAAGGTTCAATAATTTCAAGCGTATGTTTGCGTCTATCTGTCGCTGGTAAGAGTGCTAAAAGCAACGGATCAATTGCTTTTCCATTATCTAAGTAATTTCTAATTTCTGGATTATTTCTATACCAATAACTGGGTTGAAAAGTTTGTATTATATGTTTTTCTATTGAGTAATGGCGAGCGATTTCTTTTGTTTGTGTTGTCTTACCACTCCCATCAAATCCACATAAGACAATAAAAGAACCAGAAAATTTCTTTGGAGACCACATGGAATTATAAACTTTTTTATCAAGATACATTTTGTCTATATACTTTCCATAAGTTAAATTGTTTTATGTCTGAAATCTCTTAATGTTTAATAAGGTGTTTTTTAACTCGTCTCTAAATAAAAAAACATAATACTCCCGCATTTTGTATAACTTATTAACTTTATGATAAATGGCGGTATATAGACTTAGTTTTAAGATAAGGTTATATTTTAGACAACTTAAAATGAGACTAAACATTTGTAAAAATATATTTTTTTGTTCACACTACATAACCTTCCATTTTCTAACGAATTCTAGTAGAGTTTCTGAGGATTACTCCTATAGCGTCGTGTAAGTGTATAGAAATGAGTTCGATCTCAGTACATTATTGTCCCTAAGAGCTGATACTAGATTGCGCTACATAGGAAGCTAATGAAATCAACTCTATCTTTTCTTAAACCACTGCCCACACTATAAGCATTTGATATTCGATCCCGTCAAAAAGCAGCAGAGCAATTCTCAGAAAACATCGCTGAGATATTGAAATATGCCTTGCAAAAGCGTTTGAATCAAATGTTTCACTATATCTTTCGGTATATTCATAAACTGAAACTAAGAATATTATAATAAGACCTCAAACAACGACGACGCCCAAATCGGTCGTAACAAAGCCTCCTAAAACTGAACCAATAATACCTCTCTCTGAAAAAGACTACCATGTAAAGGCTTTAATACAACCCAACACCTTAGCGCTAATGCCATAAATGTTTCTGATAGATAACGAAGTTTATTGTCACAACAACATCTAACAACGGTCAATAGAAAAACCTCAACCTTGAGTATAAACAAAATCAACTTGAAAGCGCGAAATATATCTCTAGGACATAGTTCCTTATTGGCAAGCCACCTGCCAAGAGACGCAGTAAAAATACCAGCCTCCATCCTACTCATTCTCATGAAAATAAGCTATCACTACCATAAACATCAGCATTCAATTTTTCCCGATCAAAAAACTTGACATGCCCAGTAATATGTGTGTATTTATTATTGGTAAACATGTGTGCTGATTTATAATACTGCGTGTTTTTAAGAGATTTCGAAATGGGGGGGGATGATGTGCACAAGCAACTGATGTTTCGGTTTTATGGGCTTGTTGTCCTGCTGTATCTTTCTGATATGGTTTTATTTTTAAGTAATCTGTGGAATGCTTATCGCATAACATCCTCATCGGTTTTCCTAGGCGTAACCATGGCTTTGGGCACCCTTATGCCCTATCTTTTGAAAAAAAGCGGTCTTGTGCGCATTAAAGCCTCACTGCGGTTGGTCGATTTATACAAAAGGCGGATCATTATCTATAGCCTTCTTTTATTGATTGCATTTTTCCATTACGCTGATTCCCCCTTTGGTTTTATCGCTGTCTCTATCTCTATCGGCTATCTCTCTTTGATTACCTTAAGCACACTCGAGACTTATAATACTAAACTAGCACTTAGTGGTTATATTAGCGCCCAAAAGGCTTCCCGCATTATGCAAACAGTGGTGCAAATTGGCGCATTTTTGGGAGCAGCATTGAGTGGTTATCTCTTAGAAGCAACCAGCCCACGAGGGGCAGCGGCTGAAATTGGCTATAATGGTTTGATTGTGGCACTTTGTGTGTTTGACATCATTATAAGCCTTATAGCCGGATATATTATCTTTTCTGATGAATATAACGCTACAGATACCACAGCACTTGAAACTGGTAATAAGCCAGCGCCTACACCGCAAGCGGATGGACTCTCCCGTGAGCTTAAACTTTTATGCGTCTGCATAGGGCTTATTGGCTTTCATATTTGCGCTTATAATACGCTGGCAACCATTCTTTTTCAGAGTGTGAAAAATTTTGGCTCTGAATATTATGGGCTTTGCAGTGCGGTTGCGGGCGTGGGCGCTTTTTTGGCTGCTTTTATCAAAATCCCTCGCTTTGAATTTATTCTCCCAGCCCTTATGTTGAGCGTAGCTGATCTTATTTTTAGCACCACACAATCGCCCTATTTGGCTGTGGTCTTTTGCTTTTTTATTGGCTTTTCAATGAATACCATGCGAATTAATGCCCGCAAACATACGATTGAAGCAACCAAAACAGAGGCTCAAGCAGAGCTGGTGGGAAGCTATAGCGGTATGCTTTATACTCTCTCCCAATCGGCAGGTTATGTTATCCTTGGTCTTCTTACAAGCTCTGCCCTTATGGGTCCTCAAGCAGCTGTTTATCTTCTGCCCCTTATAGGATTGATAATCTTTATTTATGTTCTTTTCCTTTTATCGCAGCGGAACAAAGTATGAGAAAACCTATTCTTATTGTCGACCCTTTCTCCACGGGTGCCCTCTATGGCCCTGCTTTGCAAAAATTAGGCTATGCTTGTTATGGTGTTGTCTCTCAAGCAGCTCCTTTTTCACACTTTATGCTTTCTTATCAGGGAAAGGGCATGGCAGAAGCGAAGCTTCATAGTGTAGATGAGATAAAGAAACGCTTTCCTATCGGCACGATAGAGGCTGTAATAGCGGGTGCCGAAGGGGGTATTTATTGTGCAGATCAATTGGCGGCTTATTATGGTTGTCTTGGGAATAACCCCTTGACTACCGATTGGCGACGGAAAAAAGCAGCGATGCAAAAACGCCTTTGTGAAAATGGTTTATCTTACATCCGATCAAAGATTCTTACAAAAAACGATTGTACTCTCGATGATTTTGAAAGCCACAGCGGCTATGTGGTAAAGCCGAATGATTCTGGTGGAAGCGATGGTGTTTTGTTTTTCTCCAGCCGTGAGAAAGTGGCGGCATGGTCCTCTAGAATCGACTGGACGCAAAAAAATATTTTTGGCGCACCTAACGAGGCTTATTTGCTCCAAGAAAGATTGGAGGGAGAGGAATACATCGTCGACGCCGTTGTAAATGGAGAGGCTATAAAGGTATGTGCTTTATCGCGATATAAAAAAGGTATTCATAATGGAAGTGCTTTTGTTTATGAATCGCTTGATGTGCTTGATGCTCAAGATCCCTCTTATGCCCCTCTTATCTCTTATGCAAAACAATGCATTCGCGCGCTGGGGATTGAATATGGACCCGCGCATATGGAAATCATGCAAACAGCTCGTGGTCCAGTAATGATCGAAGTAGGAGCCCGCCTCCACGGAGGAATTGCACCCTCTTTATTCGCGCATTGCTATGAAGATGATTTACTTGAGAGCTCCGTTAACCTTATTGCAGGCGTGTTTTCGCAAACACCAAGTCGCTTTAAGAAAAAAGGGCGTATTATCTTTCTTATCAACAAGATCGACGGTCATATTATAAAAGATGTTAACGTATGGCGGCAAAAACTTCATTCTTGTGAAAATGTGGTTCATTTTATGCTCTTTTTTAAAGAAAACGAGCTCCTACCTCTAACCATCGATTTAAATACCTGCCCTGCCATTATAGCAATTTGGGGACACAGTGATGATGAATTATCAGCTTTGGAGAGGATCATTCGTAGCAATTTCTTATAAAATACAACAATTGGGAGGAAAACATGGATTCAGCAGCGCAAATAATTGAAAATATAGACAAATATGAAAAATGGAAGCAGGTCGTTTTTAAAGAATTCGATGCAACCATGAATAACACAATTAGACCTTTTCCCTGCCTATTCGGTGTAAATGGATACTCAAAAAATATGCTTAGATTTGGGTTCTACAATAAGTTGACCGCAAAAAATATGATGGAAGACCTGATAACTTATTGCGATAACTATAAAAGTTTTGGAAAGAACACATCTTTTGTTGCATTCGAGAAGCCTGCCCCCGTACAAAGTATCGAAGTTTATAGAGAAAAATTCTGGTCTATACTTAAAGATTTGCGAACTCTTGATGACCAAGAATGGCCTAAGCATATACCAAAAAATATGGACAATCCTTTATGGGAGTTCTGCTTTCATGGCGAGCCCATGTTTATAGTTTGCAATACCCCATCCCATATAAACAGAATAAGTAGGAGAAGTTCTACATTTATGTTAACTTTCCAGCCTAGGTGGGTTTTTTCTGATCTGCTCGATACAGAACAAAAAGCAAAAAATGCATTCTCCGCTGTAACAAAAAGACTTGAACCTTTTGATATTATAACAAAATCTCCTTTTTTAGGAAAATATGGCGAACCCCAAAATAGAGAATGGACGCAATACTTCCTGCAAGATAATAATATTGAATCCCCACCTTGCCCATATCATATAATGGAGCACGATAATGACTAAATTTTCTAAAATTAAATTAAATAAAAATATCTATGATATATTCAAAATGATGCTTCCAGAGCAAGGATCAATAGAGATACAAAGAGATTTTCCAAAAAAAATACACGATTGGCATATTCACCAGGTCGATGAAACTCTCTTAATTATAGAGGGAGAGTTAGATTTTTTCTATAGCGAAAAACATATAACCTGTACACCAGGAGATATTATACATCTACCTGCCAATACAAGGCACAAATCAATTGCGGCAGATGTAGGATGCATATATGCAATTGCTACAGAAAATCTCACTATTGGAGATATTAGAGATGGGTAACCGCACGCTCTTTAATAGATTCTTTCTCATACAGGATTTTATTCTTTTACTCTTACTTCCCATAATACGCTCCTATATTCTGCGGAAAATAAGGCTATGAAGCTTACGGACTCTGCCACAAATCAACATAGAAACTTTTCAGAAACCGCATTTTACAGCACAAAATAGAATGTTATTCTTTAGAAAAAATGGATCAAGCTTAACAGATTAAACAACAAGGAAATAATTTTGTTTATAGCTTTATTGTCGAGCATTCGCGGATGGATTCTGGTATTATCTCTATCTGGAACTCCCTACAGGCATGAAGCAGAAAAGTTATCAAGCATACTTAGTATACCTAATGACAACTGCTATTACCATGCGTGATGGCTCTAATGTAGATGGATTTGAACTTTTAAATAATTTTTTAACTCTTGCATCACTCTATTTCCATACTTTTTAAATAATATTCAATAACTTAAGTGAAATAAATATTTTTATTTTTGGTGTGTTGTTAATCTAAAACATATGAAGAGAATATATTAAAGAATTAAAATATTTATATGTCGAGATTGAAGCAGCTCTATTTTACCAAAAGAAGAACTATGATGACACAGATGAATTTAACTATTAATCTTTTTTTGCAAACAAGTGGAAAAAGAATACTGAACGTAGAAAAAGTTGCATAAGAGACTTTAACAAAAATGATTAAAATTTAGATAGAGTTACAAGGTATGAAATAAAATTGGCTCCATCAGCGCTGCAATTTTTTTGGTTAATTTATTCTACCGATATCATTAAGGCTTTCTTCTAATGACATCGCCTATCATTAGAGGGAGATATATGATTGTTTTTCGAATTGTGACAGCACACAAATTTCGTGATTTATTTTGCCCATCAAAAGATGTTGGTTCGTTGAGCAAGTTAAAAAAATACATAGCATTCCGTATAATGCCGTGTGTATGTATAAAACTTCTCAGAATGATCGTGTTAATAGCAATGTTTAGGGGTGCCTTTTTTGGAAAGATTGTACAGCAATTACCAGTATTTCTAGGAGGAAAAGCGCTGATTTTAGAACAGAGAGAAACGTTGATTATAACAGTTTATTAGGCTAAACACAGAATATTTATCCTAATAAATTGATAATCGAATTGTAACAGAATAATTTTTTGATAATCATAAAGAAAAAGGTAGAGAGCATGTTTCTTTTATTTAAGGAAGAGTATTGCTCATTTTTCTTTCTAAAAGTAAGCAAATTCAAAGATAATTTTTTGTTCTTATAGTGATGATACAATAATTGTCGAAGTCAGTGAAGGGGAGATTCCAATACATTATTACAAAGTTTAATAAAAGTTGGAATACTTAAAAATTCTTAGTTCCTATGATGATTTAAGAATACCAGATTAGGGTACGGAGAATTCAAGAGCTCAAAACTTTGTGATAATATTGGTTTAGAATTACATCTTGTTCATTCAGACGAGATGAGCCAATTATTATATGTCACAGAGACATATGGGTGGAAAATTTTAAAAAAGCTTATCCAGAATCTGACTTAAAGGTTATTGGAACTTTAGTAGTAAGATTGGCTTGGTCTCATGTCTCTCAAAAATTAGCAACCAATCTTGTTGTGACTAGACTAAATTTGGAAGATCTGCTCACTGAGCGTTTTTATAATATTATGAAATGATAAAAATATTAATATTTCTTCTTGTCCCGGACACGAAGCCGGTGCTATTTGTATTTATTATCCGTTGCACCATTGTCCGAAATATATTTTAAGTGGTTGTCACTTGAAATATGCCTTGGAAAATTATTTGGCAAGAGAGCATACCTATATGTATTGGAAAGTAATTTCCTATTATTTATCTCAATCTATGGGTACAACGTTGCCAAGTATAGAATTCATGCTGACAGATGACTTTCAAAAAATAAGTGCCTATAACGCATTTGAACTAAACTTTTATGAAAAACTGGAATTTAGTACCGAACCATATTCGACAATGGAGAAAATCATAAAATGGCTTGAGTCTCTGTTTAAAAGGAAAGAGGCTATTGCGTAATTCTGTTTTTCTTATGATTGTGATTGGTTGTTTGACGAGTTTTTGTGCTAGTGGTGTATTATCTATTGGCCTTTCTTTGTTACAATTCCAAGATACAACAGGAGAAGCGTCTGCTACTTTAAATGTCGTTAATTTAATCGCAATTGGAATTGCTGGCTTATGTTTGGGAAACGTGTTGGCGCACTATCAAGGCTTTATAATTGGGTTTTATAGTCAAATTATTTGCGCTTGTTTATTGTCTTTCTTATTATTTATGAACAATCCAGTACTTATTTTATTTGTATTTTTTTTTACTTGCTCTCTTGATGGGGGCTGATAACCCAAATAACAATAGTGCCTTGAATCAGCTGGTTCCAGCTCCCAAACAAAAAGCTGGAATTTTTGCATTTTACACTAGTTGCTGTCAGTTTTTTGTTATTATATCCCCATTGCTTATATATTTTATAATTGCGCATTTGGGGCACAAAATAGCCATAGCCTTTATTGTATTTATCTATCTTTTGAATGCCTGCTTATGGTTTCGTATAAAGTCTATACAACAACTAAACAGAGCAAAAGAGCTATTAAAAAAGCCATCTCAAAAAGCTTATGGAGTTGGGTTCAGGTGCCTTTGGCGGATTTCTGCGTTGCGTTTTTTAACGATTAATCGTATTTTGAATAATTCTCTCTATACGGGGCCTATTGTTTTATTGCCACTTGTGCTTGCTTCTATAACATCAGATAATATAAAATTTACAGCTATTCAAAATTCTATTTTTGCTTTGTCAGCACTGGGTTTTGTGATCAATGGTCTTATCTCATCTTATTATTTACAGAAATTTCCATCTTTAATTCGTTTTTTTGTATGGGGGGCACCGGCTTTTGCCGTGATCGCAATCTCTTTTGTTTTATATTTAAATTTTACTCAATATTCCCTTTATATTATGGGGTTTTTATTAGGTATTGGGCAATTTTATTTTAGGATATCGGGAATAACAATTGGACAAGCTATCACACCTAGTGAAAATTTAGCCGAGGTGATTTTGGCAGGCGATGCCAGTGTACGCATCATAACAGCTTTATTCTCTATTGTGCTTTTATATGCAGGAAAATTTTTTTCATTTTCTATATTATACGTCCTATGTGTATTTATAGGCTTTTGCGCCCCTTTATTTATTTTGCACGGACTATCTATTTACATACAAAGCTTAAAGATAAAAGAAAGCGCCGCATGAATGATATTCAATTATTATATTACGTCAGCCTTTTTTTGATTATCGTATAGATAAAAATGTTGTACAAATATTCATGACATTAATTTTAAATAAGCACATTGCGTGAGAAAAGCTGAGGTGTTCGTTACCTCTCATGTGGATAGCCCGTTAAGCAACGAAATTGCAAATAGCACTATGATCACCATTAATTCTAAAAGCTCTACCAGAAGTTAGTGATAATGGCAAAAATCCTTTAATGATATTTGAAGAGATCGTTTATGCTAGATCAGGTTATCTCAAGATCGAGAGGAGAGGAGCTTAAAAAGTGTAAAATTCATGGAAATTCAACAGCAATTTCTAGGTGTACATAATGACAGGCATAGATTGGCGCGAACTGGTCAATTGCAACAGTAAAAAATCCTGCAAATGCTGAGCTTTTTAAACTATGTCATATCAAGCATATGAAAGTTCGTTTTAAATTAATGGCGGAGAGAGAGGGATTCGAACCCTCGATATGGTTTCCCATATACACGCGTTCCAGGCGTGCGCCTTCAACCACTCGGCCACCTCTCCAGAAGTTTGCACTATACCCAGAAAGAAATAACGTGCAAGTCTAAACTATACATTCAAAACCCAAAAAATAAATTCATTTATTAAAGTAAGAGCTTATATCTGTTGAATAACAAGCACATCCCTTCTTTTTAAGAAAAAACTTTTTTCGTGGATAGGTTTGTAGAATACAATAATGGGAATAAAAAGATTGTCACCAGTTATAAATTTTCATACTCATTTACGCACTTTCTGCTTCACAAAAAAATACTTCTCTTAAAATTGGCATACAGTCCATGGTTTTGCATAACCAAATAATTAATATCTCTCACTTAACACCATTGATTACCCTAATAATAAATAGAATAATAACGATATGAACTTCTTATATGTATATAATATTAAAATTGTTTATTCAGATAATAAATTTCATTTCAATAAAAATCGTTTTCAACCTTCTTCTTGCCTCCAAGGATGAAAATACTTAATCACTGTAACTTTGATTACAAACAACTCTCTCTTGAAATGAGATCTACCTGCTAATCACTTTTATGTTTCAGATAATATATAAATATTGATTTATAATAATAAATTATCGTTTATACGTCATAAGCGGGGATGGTATGTGGGAGAAGAACATTTTAAGAGAGGATAAGTGCCTCTTATGTATTTTTTCAAATAGCACGAATTCTTGCAACATTGAGGGCTGTAAAATAGTGTGATGGTGTCAGTTTTCTCTTTCATAGGATTACAGAATAAGCCCTACTCTAAATTCTCTATTCAATTTCACACTTCTATATTTAGTTGATACTAAAGAAAATAAAATTCAGACAAAAAAACCTTTGCATTTTTAATTTAATATGTATGAATATATCTTATTTTCTGAAATGAAAAAACAGTCTCATTTTGATCAAATACAAAATCATAAAAATGCAAACCTGTTTTCATTTTTACCAGATGCTTTTAAATTCAGCTTTATAGTTTTCAAAATATCTAAAGTAATCTCTATTATTTAAAAGAGATTACGTATTACTTCATACTTTTGATTATCGCATTCTTTAAGTGGGATATGGTCTCATAACAAAACAGAATACTCTAAAAATACTATTTTCTTTCTCATCCACACGTTTGTTAAAAAACATCTCTTAAAGCTTGTCACATCTACCTCATACGGTGTCTATGAATGGTATAAAATCTATTGGATAGCATCATCTTTCCTTAAATAAAAAGTAAAAGCCAAGTACCATCACGCTATTTATCACCTAATATTACAACATCCATTGCGATTTGAGAGAATGCATAAAAGGCATTTATTCTTTCTTAGAGTGTTTTTATCCATACATTACTCCTCTTTGTAATGTATAAAAGAATAATTTTTATTAATTTAATATAGAGAAATTTAAAACGAGAAAACCCTACAATATTTAAGGCTCTCATTATGTAACACGATAAATTACCATTACAAATTAATATGCTGCTTATAATTGTCCTAAAGGATAATGTTTTACAACACTAAAGATCTGATTAGTCTGAAAAATGAGCTCGTTTTTTCCCCTTAATGTTCTCTATCACCTTATATCCTTGCTTAGAGCACGTACAGCTCGTGCAGTTTCACATTGTAATGCTTTTTGTGCTAAAATTTTCATATCTTCAAAACTATGAGTCTGTAAACACGCCTTTACTGGAGAAATATCGCAAGATATCATAGAAAGCTCATTAATTCCCAATCCAGCCAAAATCATTGCACCAAAAGGATCTCCAGCCATACCACCACATACACTAACCCAACACTTATGTTGTGCAGCTCCCTGAATAGTCTGATAAATCATACGCAAAACTGCTGGATCAAGGCTATCAGCTTCAGACACAAGGTACGGATTTTGCCGATCAACAGCCATTGTATACTGTGTTAGGTCATTGGTTCCAATTGAAAAAAAATCAACATGGGCGCTCAATACATCTGCCATAATGGCCGCTGCTGGAACTTCGATCATAATACCAAGTTTTAATTTTGGTGCATCAATATCGTTGCGGATTTCCTCTGCAATCTTTTTTATAGCGACAATCTCTGAAACAGACATGACCATCGGAAACACAATCCATAGATCTCCACCCTCTTTTGCTGCTCGATATAAAGCACGTAATTGAGGCACCAAAAGATCACGTCGACGTAACAAAAGCCGCGTTCCTCGAACACCTAAAAAAGGATTGTCCTCTTTAGATAAATGTAAATGCGTAACCTGTTTATCCCCACCAATATCAAGTGCACGAATAATTAATGGCTTATCTCCTACAGCTGTAATCATCGTTCGATATATATTAAATTGTAGCTCTTCATCCGGAATATGTGGATTCTCTAAAAACAAAAATTCCGTGCGCATGAGTCCAACACCTTCAGCCCCCAAATCAAGCGCAACAGGAACTTGATTTGCGTAGTTGACATTGGCCATGATACGAATTCTTTGACCATCTATCGTTTGCGCTGGTAATCTACACGCACTTATTTCACTGACACGTTTTTGCGCAACAGTATCAATATGCCTTTGAGCATCTTCAACGTCTTCAAGCGTAGGATCAAGGTAAATAAACCCGTTATCGCCATCAATAATAGCCTGAATATCAGACTGAATCGCTAAAATATCATCACCTGTAGCAACAACCATTGGAATACCAAGAGTACGCGCCAAAATAGCTGTATGAGATAATGGACCTCCCCATGCTGTTGCTAATCCTTTTACCCTTGTACAATCAAGTTGTGCTACATCAGAAGGAGAAAGGTCATTTGTAACCAGAATTACACCATGTGGAATATCATTTAAAAAGAACGATCTATAGGATGGATTGATTTCACCTAAAACACGTCGACCAACATCAACTAAATTAACAGCACGTGCTGCTAACAAAGGATTATCTACCTTAAAAAACATATCTGAAAATTGACGAACCGCTCTATCCCAAGACCAAGCGACACCATGACCTTCCGCTATAAAACGACAAGCTTGAGCTATTAAATTTTCATCGTCAAGCAAAACCATTTGCGCAGAAAAAATTGCAGCAGAATCTGCTCCCATACGCACTGTAATATCAGAAATTACAGATGCCATTTTATGTTTTGTTTTTGTAAGAGCATTTTCAAGACATGCTGCACCAGCTGCAAAATCAATTGGCTGGTCTATTATGGAAATATCATTTTGCCTTAAAACAAAAATCTTACCAAATGCTAATCCTGAACTCGCTCCAACACCAGAAATGCCTTTTTGCATAGAGCGTGGATACCAACCATGAAAAGCCTTTGTTTGAGATTCCATTGCTCTCATCAGGCATTTTTCACTAATACTCACTTTTTTTGCAATAGCAATGGCATCATTGAGAAGTTGTGCTCCTTCTGAAGCATCTGTAGAAAAAATCAGAACATCACCGTTTTTTGCTCCTAATTGCAATAAACCAACCAAATTTTTCATTTCAACGGTATATTGACCATGGCGAACTCTGATGGAACTTTGAGCCTTTTTCGCAAAATCAACCCAAAGAGAAGCTGGTCGTGCATGAAGACCACTTGGATAATCTAAAGTCCATTCCTGACACACAGAAAGGTCACCAATAAAAGTTTTTTCTATCTTCATATTTTGGTCAAACAAAGTTGTAACAATTTGTTGTTTGTCCATAGTTGTTGCAAGTACTTCAAGCTGTTTTTTATCAAATAAAAGAGACGTCAATTTTTTACAAATTTCTCTATAGCGATCTGGACACGCTGCAATGGCAATAACCAAATATGCTTTCTTGCCATCCTGCCACTCAACACCAGCAGGAACCTGTATAACAGCAACAGCATCCTTGATAATTAAATCACGATTTTCAGCCATACCATGAGGAATGGCTATACCATTTCCAAGCCAAGTATTGGTTGTTTCTTCACGTGCAAGCATGCTTGCCAGATAACACTTATCAACTGCACCAACCTGCACAAGCAATTCAGCAGCAGCATAAATTGCATCATTTTTATGATCAAAAGCAGCTGCAAGTTGTACAGATCTTATAGACAAGATTTCACCATCAGCAAAATCTACATTCATTGCTTCTGCTTTCTCATATCTCATCATGAATTCAAATTGCCTCACATTTGAACACCAATATCTCTGACACATTCCTTTTCAAAGCTGCATTTCCCAAAATACAAGCTATAAATACCACCACAGCTTTATTTATATTTTACGGAACATAGCTAAGTGAGGTGCTTAAATACCTCAATATAACCGATAAAACAATTGGATATTATTATCTAGCGAAGTGCTTAAAACCATTATAAGCAAATCTACCTCTTACTCTTTTACTTTACAAAGACAAAACCCCATTTTCTACAGAACCAATCACCTGAAAAACTATGTTTCCGAAACGCTCTCATTATCCTAAGTTATTCAACATAACTTTTCATTATTTTTCCTACAAGAAAGCATCCTTCCCAATCATCCGTAACTTCAGCTAATATTTTGATTGATTCCTCAAAGTTTATTTAACCTATTATCCCTCTTTATAAATTCATTACATAATTACAAATTGCTCCATGCAACTTATCATCTTTAAAATTCCGTGCTGCCCATCTTATGATATCAAACCCTCGATATATAATATTTATATATTTTAAGCTACACCTTTACTTCAATCAATATCGCAAATACACAATACCCTCTGTCGCACATTTGCAAAGTACGAACATCCCCCCAAGCACCATCATCAATTACTAAAATAAAGAAAAACTCTACAAATAAGATAAATAAAGTAAAAAATGAAACGCAATAATTGCCTTAACCCTAGCTCTTATGCTTATTTACTTTCAACAATACACAATAATAGTGAAATCAGAAAAAATATTCTTGAAGGGCGCTGATTGCACGTTGGTTATTTTTATATCTTTAAACACCGTCCTCCTTAAAAATATAATTTCACTCTTGATTTACCGAAAATTCCTTAATGCACGTCACTTTCAAAGTAGTTTTGGCTGCCTTCTTATGGATTTTTTATCCCTATGTCTTTTTAAATGAATAGCCACACCTATCCACACTACCACCTAAAAACAGTATGACAATTCATCAATACCACAATGCCGATAAAAAGACCCATCTTTATCAAAATGATTACATAAAGAATGCTCTCATTAAATTTCTCATAATTTTCTGAAAACAAACTGCTTCTCTTATAAGAAATCACTAGACACTTCTTCATGCATAAAAAGAAAGTCTCTCTCACTATTATTATACAGAAATTTATCAACAAATTCTATCATAATATCAATATGTTCAGTACTAAATACTAACATAACATCGCACAAACTTTTTCCCTCATTGAGAAAAGCCATTTCCTCAATTCTACCTTTTTCGTATATCTTCTACATTTATTATAGTACCAACGCAAAAAGGGAAAGATAAGACTCTATCTTTCCCTTTTAATACTTATAAAACCACAACTATAATTCAATGAAATCCTGTTGATTGCTAGAGAGTGTTACAGATTACTCTGCTGCCTCCAGCATAGGAATGACTGAAACATAGGAACGATTACCCGCTTTGCGTTGAAAAGAAACCTTTCCATTTGATAATGCAAAAAGCGTATGATCTTTTCCAATACCAACATTGTTACCAGGATGCCAACGTGTACCACGCTGGCGAATAATAATATTTCCGGCAATAACGGTTTCACCACCAAATTTTTTAACGCCTAGACGTTTCGATTCTGAATCACGACCATTACGCGAGGAACCACCAGCTTTTTTATGTGCCATAGACGCTCTCCTTTAATCTTTCTTACTCTTTGTTGCTACAGACGCTTTCTTCTGCGGCGCAGTCTTTTTTTCAACCGTTTTTTTAGCCGTCTTCTCAACAGAAGCAGCAGCTTTTGTTTCTTGTGGTGTAGTTGCTTCTTCTTTTATCGGTTTCGCAGCAACTTTTTTAGGTTTTGAACCACCCATTAAAATTTCTAAAACACGAAGCCTCGTAAATTCTTGACGATGGCCACGCGTGCGTTTAGAATTTTGACGACGGCGCTTCTTAAATGCGATAACCTTGCGCCCACGTGCCTGTTCTAAAATCTCAGCTGTCACCAATGCATCAGCAACGACAGGGGTACCAATAACCGCATTACCTTCTTGCCCAACCATTAATATATCATTGAATTCAACAACATCACCCGCATTTCCACTAACTTTTTCAACTTTTACCACTTGATTAGCAACAATGCGGTATTGCTTACCACCAGTTTTAATGACTGCGAACATTTTTTATCCTTCCGTTCACTCCAGCTCTTATTTAATTTCTGCCTTGAAATAAGGGAAAATAGGCTGCTTTTTATCAGTCGTAATAAATCTCAAAGAAGGATAAAACCTTCTTCAACACAAATATGCGCAGATTTCCCCACGCTTATATTTTGTATATATGAAGGAATTTCTATTCTCTGTCAATAAAGTCCCATAAAAAAGAAAAAAAGGTTGTACCAAAAACAATTGAAGGTTATCTACCCCTTATACACTCAAATAGTGCCGATTTTTGTTTCACTTTTATTATGGAGAGATGGCTGAGTGGTTGAAAGCACCGCACTCGAAATGCGGCATAGGGGCAACTCTATCGGGGGTTCAAATCCCTCTCTCTCCGCCATTAATTTATAAAACGATATTATTAAAATGTCTTTAATCGTAGCTTGCCGGTTGTAGCGTGTCAGCAAATTTTGTACCATTTTATTTTTTTCGAAGGATTTTAAGGGGGGCTCAAAGGGTCTTCAAAGACCTCTCAAAGGTCTTTATCGTTTTTGCGAATAAATTCTCCTTTTTACAATTTTTGCACTTTTTTGACTTTCTGTTACATAAATCTAGTTCAGATAATAAGAGAACGCATAGTAAAATTAAAGAATTATCTCATATTTCTCTCTCATTCTACTTTTGCTTAGTTAGTGCAAAACCTACTGTCAAATTATATTTATTTTGCACGTCTTGCTTGAATATGTGCTAGCAACCCTAATGTTGAACTATCGCGATTATCCGCTTTACTTTCTCCACGAAGAATTGGTAGTAACTCGTTTGCTAATTCTTTACCAAGTTCAACCCCCCATTGATCAAATGAATTAATATTCATTAAAATCCCTTCAACAAAAGTACGATGTTCATAAAGTGCAATAAGACGACCGAGTGCAAAAGGTGTTAATAAATCTTGAACCAACGTAATGCTGGGACGGTTTCCTTTAAAACTTCTATGAAGTGCTAAATGATCTGCCTCACCCTCACCAACTCCATTTTTTATCAAGATATGCCGAGCATCTTCAATACTACGCCCCTTCATCAATGCTTTTGATTGTGCTAAACCGTTTGCTAGCAACATCTCATACATAGAATGTAAATTTTTCTCATGCCCTTTTATAAATAAAATAAATTCTACAGGAATAATATCTGTTCCTTGATGCAGAAGCTGAAAAAAAGCATGTTGACTATTTGTTCCTGAATCCCCCCAAACAATTGGACCACTTGAAAAACTTAATGGTTTTCCATCCAGCGAGACTTGCTTACCATTTGATTCCATATCAAGCTGTTGTAAATAAGCTGGAAAATGTATTAAACGCTGTGCATAAGGAATGATCGAACGTGATGAATAACCACAAATAACACGATGCCAGAATCCTAAAAGAGCAAAACGAATAGGAATATTTTTATGCAAAGGCATAGTTTTAAAATGTTGGTCCATTTGCAAAGCACCGTTGAGAAATTTGCGAAAATTTCCACCACCTATTGCAAACATAACAACAAGTCCAATGGCTGACCAAATTGAATAACGTCCTCCAACCCAATTCCAAAATTTAAAAACGCTTGTGGAATCTATGCCAAATTCTGCCACTTTATCAAGCGCACTTGAAACAGCAACAAAATGCGTACAAACGGCTTTTTCTCCTAAATGTGAACAAATCCACTGACGTGCAACTTGAGCATTTACCATTGTTTCAGCCGTTGTAAAAGTTTTAGAAGCAATGACAAACAGCGTTGTTGCTGGATTCAAAATAGAGAGAGTATCAGAAATATGGGCACTGTCAGCATTCGAAACAAAATGACACTGTGGACCATCATGATAAGGTTTTAAAGCGTATGTGACCATTGCAGGACCAAGATCAGAACCACCAATACCAATATTGACAATATCACTTATTCTCTCGCCACTGCTTCCCTTATAGCTTCCATCACGCACCTTTTCAGAAAATCTTTCCATATCTTCAAGGACGTCTTGAATATCGCGAATAAGATTATGACCATCCAACATGAAAATTTCATCAGCAGGTAAACGTAATGCAATATGAAGAACTGAGCGTTTTTCAGTTGTATTAATCGCCTTACCAGAAAACATTGCATCACGCCGGCCTAACACATCTGCTGCGACCGCTAAATCATCTAGAAGTTGCAATGTTTTAAATGTCACACCACATTTTGAAAAATCGAAAAGAAGATCATCAAGTCTGAGGGAAAAATGGGAAAAACGCTGTTCATCTTCTACAAAATGCCGACGAATATCATAGACCCCATCCTTTGCGGCATGGTTTCTTAAAGCTTTTAATGTGGCTTCAAAAGCCATTTCATTTCGAATCGAAAAGCTATCTCCCATAAGCTTATCCTATACGGTTATTGATAATGAAATCTATGCCCAAACAATAACAAAGCAGAAAGCATCTCTTTTATTGCTCGCTATTTTCACTGCTCACATAAAAATGAAGGAATATACAAAATATAAAGGATAAGATCCGAAAATGATATTTTTACAAGAATAAACTTTCAAATCTTTTCTATCATATACATCATTTAACTTGATTGAGTTCTTTTGTTAAACGTAAATCTTCTTCTGCTTTTGGTCTTATAAAACGCCCTAAAAAAAGATAAACAACCGGTGTAACATAAAGCGTAAAAATAGTTGCTAAACCTAAGCCACCAACGATAACCCAACCTAAAGCTATACGAGCTTCTGCGCCAGCACCTTTGGCTAAAACCAAAGGAATACCTCCTAAAATGGCACAAATCATTGTCATACAAACTGGACGAAGGCGAATGTTTGCTGCTTCTTCTACGGCTTCACGCACGCTTCTTCCCTGATCACGTAATTGATCTGCAAATTCAACAATGAGAATACCATTTTTTGCCATAACACCAATTAACAAAATTAATCCAATTTGGCTGTAAATATTAAGACTCACACCACTTAATAGCATAGCAATTACAGCACAACCAATCCCTAATGGGACAGTGGCCATGATAATGAATCCTGAAATAAAGCTTTCAAACTGAGCAGCCAAAATCAATAAAATAATCAAAAAGGCAATGCCAAAAACAATCATAAAATTGGAAGATGTTTCATTAAGCGTTTCGGCTTCCCCTAAGGGAACCAAATAGGTTCCTTTTGATAACAAAGGAGAAGCAATTTTCTGTACAGTTTGGTAAGCTTCCCCTAAAGCGATATCTGGAGCAAGATTTGCGCTTAAAACAACAGCACTCATGCGTTTTTCCCGTTTTAATTGAGGAGCAATAGCTTTTTCATGTAAACGCGCAATAACCGATAAAGGAACATATCGATTGTCTTTGGTTTTTAAAAAAATATTTTCTAAATCGCTAGGACTCTTCATAGAATTTGTACGCGATATCAATTTAACATCGTAAGAATGATCATCCACGTTAATGGAACCAATCTTTTTACCATCCAACATTGTTTGTAATGTATCGCCCAAATTGGCGATATCAATCCCTAAATCGGAGGCTTTTTTTCGATTGATTTCAATAAAAAATTGCGGTTGTGTTGCATCAACAGTAAGGCGTGGGCGAATAAAACGCGGATCATCTTGTAAAGCACTCACCAGCTTATCAGCAATGGGTTGTAATGTTGCATAATCATTGCCAAGAATTGCAAATTGCAACCCTTGCCCAGTTCCGCTCACACCTAGAGAATTTCCCTGCGCAGCAAATACAAAAACTGCGGGAAACTGTTTAACCTTTGCATTAATATCTTTCACGATTTCTTGCTGACTACGTAAACGTTTATCCCAAGATGAAAGCAATAAAATCAAAAAAGCAGTATTGGGTGAACCACCAGCACCCGCGATAGAGTAACTGTTAGCAATCTCCCCTGCATCACGTAATGGCTGTAGACTGGCTTCAATTTGCTCTACCTGCTCGTTCAAATATTGTGTCGAAATCCCTTGTGGTCCATTAATGACCAAAAAGATCACAGCTCTGTCTTCTGCTGGCGTTAATTCCTGTTGTAGCTTCGTATAGCTTCCAACACAAAGACCCCCAAAAATAAGTGAAGCAAAAACAACAGCCCAAGGCTTTTCTAAACACTTATGCAAACTGTAAGTATATGCCTTATGAAAAAAAGTACCTAATTTATATAAAAAAGTAAAATAATGGTGGGACTCTTCCTCTTTATCCTCAATATGTTCTTTGAGAAAACGTGAAGCCAACATGGGACAAAGCGTTAAAGCAACAACTGAAGAAAGCAAAATAGAAATTGCCAAAACAAAACCGAATTCTCTAAAAAGTCCTCCAACTTGCCCAGGAAGAAAGGAAATAGGAACAAACACAGCCACTAATGTCAATGTTGTTGCTAAAACAGCAAAAAATACTTCACGTGTTCCTATCACCGCTGCTGCTCTGGAACCTAATCCCATGTTGCGCCACCGAACAATATTCTCAAGAACAACAATGGCATCATCCACAACAAGCCCTGTTGCTAAAACAAGTCCTAAAAATGTGAGAATATTCAATGAAAACCCTACAAGATAAATAGCCGCAATGGTACCAATCAAAGCGACAGGAAGAGATACAGCAGGTATCAGCGTTACACGAATGTCTCTGAGAAAAAGAAAAATGACCAAGATAACGCTCAAAATAGCAATGACCAACGCAACTTCAACCTCGTGAAGAGCGCTTTTAATAAAAATTGCATCGTCATTAATAACGTCTATATGTACAGAAGAAGGAACAATACTTTTGAGATTATCAACAACAGCTCTCACACCTTCAGAAATATTAAGAGTGTTGGATTGTGCTTTACGCACGATACCTAATCCAATACCTGTCTTTCCATTGATACGAAGAATAACTGTTTCTATATCCGGCGATAAAGTAACATGCGCAACATCACCAAGATGCACATGAGGTTTTAAAACAACTTGTTCAAAAGATTCTGGTGTTGTTAAACGTGCAGTAGCACGTACAACTAAAGTTTGCTTAGAATTGCGTAATGACCCTACTGGCACATCTGTTGTCATATCAGCAAGAACACGTGAAATATCTGCTACAGTTAATCCATAACTTGCAAGTTTTGCTTGATCTATATCAATCTGAAAAATCTTTGTGCGAGCACTATCGACCTGTACATCACCAACACCATCAACAGCAGAAATAGCATCAACAATCTGATCGTTTACAATCGTGGTTAAATCATCAACACTCATTGTTGGTGACGTCACAACCAAATACATCATGGCAGCAGCATTCGAATCTGCTTTAATAATCAAAGGCGAATCCGCATCTTTCGGTAAAGAATAGGTAACACGAGAGAGAGCATCACGAATATCAGATGCTGCAACATTCAAATCAACACCGACATTAAAGTTAATCTTCACACGGGAGCGTCCAAAAGAAGACGTTGAAGAAATCGTCTTAACACCTGAAATACGAGAAACAGCATCTTCTATAACTTTTGTAACTTCACGATCAATTGTTTCTGCCGATGCACCAGAAAACATCGTCACAATCGTTGTTACGGGAGTATCAACATCGGGTAATTCTCTTACATCAACATTTAACCATGCTGCAAATCCTGCAATGATGATCATAGCATTCAAAACAAGAGTAAAAACCGGTCTGCGAATAAATAAGGTAATGAGACCACCTTGCTCCACCTTTGACGTAGGCTGTTTTGTGCTCAATTCTTGGCTCATTGTATATCCGTTCCATAACCTACTGATAATTGCTGTTGATGAGACTTTGGATCATCAATAGTTACTTTACTTCCTGGATAAAGCATTTGCACCCCTTGAATGACAACTTGATCACCATTTTCTAGGGGAGCTTTCACGAAAACCTGATCCGCTTTATGCTGAATAATTGTTACGGGAATAGACTCTACTTTTCCTTCTCTCACACGCCAAACGAATGACCCTTTACTATTCCATTGAACTGCAAGAGGATTAACGACAGGAAAAGAACCACCATGAAATTGCAAGGCAACAGAAAAGGACATACCAGACATGAGCGTATCTTTTTCATTATTGATTTCAACCTGAACATGAAGTGTGCGACTTTCTGGATCAACGATATTATCAATCGCATAAATATGACCAACAAAAGACATATCTGGCTGCGCGACTAACGTTGCCGTTACCTCATCTCCTTTATGGATGCGCGACACATATCGTTCAGGGGCCCATATATCGACCAAAATACGTTCTCTATTCTCAATACGGCCTATTACAGTATTAAGGGTCACGTTATTCCCCGCATCAACGGGCAAAATACCAACAACTCCAGGAATCGGTGCTCGAATTGTTCGCCGATCGAGATCTAATTCAGCATTACGCAAAACTAAATTTGCGTTATCCAACTCTAAGCGTGCCATAATTTCTTGAACTTCCGTTGCTGTATTGCTGGCGCGTAATTTAAGAATGCGCGAAAGCGTTAACGCATTGTTATCACGTTGCACTTTTGCTTTTGCAGCCGCTATTTCTTCTTTTTTAGAATCAAGCTTTGCAATCACATCATCGGCTTGTACTTTTGTACCTGCTGATACAAAAAGCTTATCAATAACACCTGAGGATAAAGGGGTAAGCTCAACTTCTGCAAGAGCTTTTCCACTCCCTAAAACGTTAAGTTGTTCATAAAAATCTTGAATTTTTACAAGATCAACGACAACATTTACCGGTGGCCTTCCCATTTTTCCATTTGAAGTTTTATCTGATACTTTTGTTTTATCCACCATAGAAATGGGTTGTTCTGCACTCTTTTTTCCAGCCCAATAAGTAACCGTTAAAACAACGATTAAAAACACTAATGGAAAGCTCTTTTTTAATAACGCCATACATCCGCCCTTGCTGTGTCATGTTTATCTGAAATAGTTTTCAACAGTAATATCGGCGTTTTACACAAAAACCCAACAGCGGGTGTGTGTGTCTTACCCCCACCGCAAAAAACAGATCTCATCTCTGCTTGATTATCTTTCATCTATAAAAACGTCAAGTTAACTATCGTTCATATTGCTTTGTATGGTCACAACAAAAAAATGTTCATATCAAAACCAACTGAAGCCATAATATTTTTAAAATATCTCATAAAAAAGAGAGATTTTTTTATTACTATCCAAGTTTCACTTGCATTTCTTTAATGAAACGATTAGGAACCCTTTGTCTTAGACAATGTAAAAAATTGAAATATATGCACCCGTAGCTCAGCTGGATAGAGCACCAGACTACGAATCTGGGGGTCAGGAGTTCGAATCTCTTCGGGTGCGCCATCTATCAATATCTTACTTATAAAGCAGACTTTTTAAATTCTTTATTTTGTGATTTGTTTTTATCTATCTTTGTATTTTGTTATTTCATTCTGTTGTGAGTCTTTTCTTTAGCCATTTTGCTAGAATAAGATGTTATGAGTCCTTCAATTCAGCCCTAAGGCGTTTTTATTAGCTAATAATCGTAGCGATTGCATGAGTAGCGTGTGTTGTTATTTTCTTTTTTCAATCTATGCGCTTGTTTTTGGTCTCTTCCGGATTATACTCTCTAATCAGTTAGGTAATTTTTTACGTGCTTATTTCTAACTGTTCCATAACTGGATGTTGCTGGATATTTTATTCCTAGCAGTCCCATCTTAAGAGGGACTTCAAATGTGCCGCCATAAATTCCGGGTTACCACCATGTAAAACTTTTTCAGTGTGTTATTGGAAAGAATAAATAAACTACTTCTCAAACGTACCACTATAAAACACTTATGGTATCTATTAATATCATCAGCATTTTGTTGCAAACCACAGCTTCTTTTTACAATATTTTTAATTGAATTAAACGTATTTTTACTGCTTAAAAGCAAAGTGATTCTTTTTCCTAAAAAACAATAAAACTCTTCTTGTGCTTCTTTAGCATTATCTCTTGCATGGCATATCATCGACTTCTATGATATCTTAATATTTTCTGTTCTCTATGAATTTTTCTAATTAACCTATGGGGTACAGATCTCGAATATTAATAAAAGATAAGTTTAAAGAATTTTTCCATGCCTAAAACTGATATTGAAATTGCTCGCACTGCTAAAAAGCAACATATTGTTGAAATTGCACAAAAAATTGGTATCTCACATGAAAATCTCATTCCCTATGGCCATGATAAAGCTAAAATTTCTTCTGAATACATAAAATCGCTTAATAAAAATCCAGACGGTAAACTTATCCTTGTCACAGCTATCAATCCCACACCTGCCGGAGAAGGCAAAACAACAACAACAGTTGGACTAAGTGATGCTCTTAATCTTATTGGTAAAAAAACAATAGCTACCTTGAGAGAACCGTCTTTAGGTCCCTGTTTTGGTGTAAAAGGTGGTGCTGCTGGTGGTGGTTATGCGCAAGTCATTCCAATGGATGACCTTAATTTACATTTTACCGGTGATTTTCATGCTATTACAGCTGCTCATAATCTTCTTGCCGCAATGATAGATAATCATCTTTATTGGGGAAATACTCTAAACATTGATCCACGTCGCATTGTTTGGAAACGCGTTCTTGATATGAATGACCGTGCATTGCGCGATATTGTCATTTCATTGGGGGACATAACAAATGGTTTTCCACGTCAAGCAGGTTTTGATATTACTGTTGCATCAGAAATTATGGCGCTTCTTTGTCTCTCTGAAAATTTAGAAAACCTTACACAAAGACTCAAAAAAATTATTGTTGCTTATCGTTATGATAAAACGCCCATCACCGTTGCTGACCTCAATGCGGAAGGTGCAATGGCAGTTCTTCTCAAAGATGCTATACAACCCAATCTCGTACAGACAATTGAAAATAATCCTGTTCTCATTCATGGAGGACCTTTTGCCAACATTGCTCATGGTTGCAATTCAGTTATAGCAACAAAAACTGCTTTAAAACTTGCGGATTATGTTGTCACAGAAGCAGGGTTTGGAGCAGATCTTGGAGCAGAAAAGTTCTTCAATATCAAATGTAGGCAAGCAGGTATTGTACCAAATGCTACAGTGATCGTCGCAACTATTCGTGCATTAAAAATGAACGGTGGTCTGGATAAAAATAACCTGACAGAAGAAAATATTACCGCTTTAGAAAAAGGAGCTGCCAATCTTTTACGACACATAAAAAATATGAAGCACTACGGTATTCCTTGTGTTGTGGCTATCAATCATTTTGACAGCGATAGCGATGCTGAAATAAAAACATTACAAAAAATAGTTGCAACAACTGGACACAAAGCTATTATCTGTAAGCATTGGGAACAAGGTGGAAAAGGCGCTATAGAACTTGCACAAGAACTCGTTACCTTGATTGAAAAGCACGATTCTGATTTTAAAGTTCTCTATCAAGATGATATTCCACTCGTTCAAAAAATTAATTGTATTATAACAAAGCTATACGGTGGACGTGGCGCCATCATCTCAGCCCCTATTCTCAAACAACTTGAATCTTGGGAAAAAGAGGGGTTTGGCGTCTACCCTATTTGTATGGCAAAAACACCTTATTCTTTTTCTTCTGATCCCAAGCAATACGGCGCTCCTGTTGATTTTGAGATTCCCATACGAGAAGTTCGTCTCTGTGCGGGAGCCGGTTTTATTGTTGTCATTTGTGGAGATGTTATGACCATGCCGGGACTACCCCATTATCCCGCGGCTGAAAAAATTCATCTTGACGAAAATGATCAAATACAAGGACTTTCATAAATTTATAACCGTAAATTCTATCATTCATTATAAAAAGCGTTTTATTGTAAAAAAAATAGAATTTTAAAAAGCGATATAGACAAATGTCTTATTTATATGATATAAGTGCTTGTCCTTTTGGATATGCCTTTAAAAGGACGTAGGTTTTTTCCTATCATTTATGACACTGAAAAAAGCAGGATAGATAGTGCAAGTACTCGTTCGTGATAATAATGTTGACCAAGCGCTCCGTGCGTTGAAAAAAAAGATGCAGCGTGAAGGTATCTTCCGTGAAATGAAAATGCGTAGTTATTATGAGAAGCCATCTGAGAAGCGTGCTCGTGAAAAAGCTGAAGCTATTCGTCGTACACGTAAGCTTGCTCGTAAGCGTGCACAAAGAGAAGGTTTTGTTAGTAACGGACGAACTGTTGCGGTAAAGTAATATACTTTATGATATTATATAGCTGCATAACCAATAGGTAATAAGCTACTAGAAAATTTTTCTTCATAGGCGATTGCAATAAATTGCTTGTGTGTAGGTTTTTGTGTACAATGTTATCTAATATGTTAGTTATTTGAAAATAATAAGATTTCTATCATAAAGGTGGTTTTTATTTCACTCTTATATTTTAAAAATAGATAACAAACTACACTTTAGATATTTAAGCGACTTTTTCCTATGTGAATTGAGTGTGAGGTGTTTTATTATCACTTTTCACTATAATTTTCTCCTTCTGGATATCTCTTACATCACTGCTTCTTATGTACAAATTTCATGATGAACTTCTTTTTTGTCATTAAATATTCTACATCTTTCGATCATCCTAGGTCTGATTACAAAACAAAAATAACTATCGCAATATGCGATTGTGTGTAAAATATAATATCAAATTCATAATCCTCTTTCCCTTCAGTTATGTAACGAAACGATATAATTCCATAACTTTTTATATCTCTTGATTCTGTCTCTCTAAAGGATGACGAATTTCAACCACTGCACTACAGATTCTTTTTTCTTGATAAATTTCTTCTATTCATCACTTATGTAATTACCCTCATAATTGTATCGAATAAGCCCTTCTATTTCTTTCAACTTTCTTCTATACTGAGTTAGAGAAAAAGAAATTTGACAATAAACAGAGAAAACACTGTATTTTAATGTGGATGAATGTGCCTTTTATTACCATTGTTGATGGAAATATTTTTACAATTTAAATAACGAGTTAAAGTTTTTAACGCAGTGATTTGTTATTATAAGTAATTGTTTTTCATATTAATTAATAATTCTGAATAACGTAAAGTTTCTCAATGCCTTCTCATATTGAACCAATCAAGATTATCTTCTTGTACATCATAAGCGGGATTCGTATGCAAATAGAATAAAAGCTATTTAAGAAAAAACAAAAATGCTTCTTATGAACACCATAAATAATAGGAACTGCATAACATTGAAAGCTGGTAAATAGAACGATGAAGCCCGCTTATCTACCATACGGATAAGCATTATCATGGCATAAGATTAGAGTGTAGCAAATTTTATAAATGAATTATCACGAAAAAGTGTCCTGTTTAAATTAGCCCTTCATATATCAATCTACTCTATAATGTCGCTCATATTTTTACGCTTAAATGTTTTATTTATCGTATTATTTTGTTCATTCAAAACTTCTTTTCAAGCCACACAATAAATCCCTTTCTGAACAGCTCTTTGTTCATAGTATGCATACATGCACTTTTACTTCGAGAAACAAACTCAGAAAAGAGATGCAATACTTTAGCCCTAATTTCCTGTACAAAAACTGCTAAGGCTCCAGTAATACTTTACTGTTTTATCACGCGTACAGCTACATAAAAATCCAATGTTTATTTATATCTATCCCCTCATAAAAAAGATACGCACTAAGAAATATAAGCTTTTGTTTTCCTTATTTTGATATTTTTGTAGCAATTTTCTCATCGTTTAGATCTCTTTAACGAGCAGTGTGTCATACTTTTTATCAGTTTCCAGTCTTATCTTTCAGATTTTAAATTTCCAATATATGATGAAATAAAGGAGTTCGGTGTGCAAAATTCTCGTTGGTTTCGCGTTTCAATACTCGCATCATGTATCTTAATAGCAACAGTCATTGTATTAGGTTCACCTCATTTGTTGCATGCACAAACATTTAATCAAAATTTAGGGCCCAGTGGTTTACCACTTCCGCGATTTGCTTCGATTAAACCCACCAGCGTTAATGTACGCGTCGGACCAGGAAGCAACTATTCTATCATTTTTACTTACAAAAAGAAGGGCTTACCTATTGAAATCATTCAAGAATATGATCAATGGCGCAAAATTCGTGATGCCGAAGGCGATGAGGGGTGGGTGTATCAATCGCTTTTATCGGGAAAGCGAACTGCTATAACTATTCCATGGCAAAAAGATAAAACTAAAAGACTGATGCTACGAAAAAACCCCACCGACAACGCAGAACTTGTGGCAGAAGTAGAACCTAATGTCATTGGTAATATCCGCCAATGTGATGGACAATGGTGCGAACTAAATATTAATAATACGCGCGGATGGCTTCAACAACCACAGTTATGGGGAATCTATCCTGATGAAAAAGTAAAAGGCTGGTGAATACTCAAACTCAATAAGTTTAATTTTATTCCTTATTGAATATCCTCACTGCCTATCACAAGATCGATTTTTTGGTTTCAATCGCACGATTAAATCAACATGTGAAATTTCCATACCTTCTGGTGGCTTAGGCAAATTTCTAATAATGGGAGATTCTTCCAAATTGTAAGGAATATCAAGAATACGATTTTCACCTTCTATATAAAAATGGTAGTGATCAGAGGTATTGGTATCAAACCAAGTTTTTGAGCCTTCTACGGCAATAATCCGTAATAATCCCGCTTCCGTAAATTGATGAAGCGTATTATAAACCGTTGCTAAAGATACAGGTACACCTGCCCTCACCGCTTCCTCATAGAGCTCTTCAGCAGTAATATGGCGATTTCCTTGAGAAAAAATCATATGTGCAAGTTCCAACCGCTGACGTGTTGGACGCAGACCATTTTGACGCAAACGTTTTTCTAACATAGAAATGGAATAATATTGCACAATTTTTCCACACTCTTTTGTGCACTGTTGCTCTTCATTCATATCTAAATTGTCTGCACTCACTGACATATTACAAACCCAAATACATTCCTGCTAAATAAGATCAAAATACAAAAAATGGGAATAGTATGGTGTAATCTTGTATTCCATTTTTAAATAATTACCTATGTAGAATACATAAAAAAAGGCTTTTGTCATTAAAAATGATATAAAATCATTTCCCTCTCTTTAAAATTTGCTCTAAAAGTAGGTTGGGAAAAGCGCAGAAATTAAAGATATATGCAAATAAATGGAGTAACAATGGCTGAACAAAAGTCTCGCTACACATATGAAGAGCTTCTAAGCTGCGCTCGCGGCGAAATGTTTGGTAGAGGTAATGCGCAATTGCCAGCACCGCCAATGTTGATGATTCATCGAATCACTCAAATTAGTGAAACTGATGGTAAATACGATAAAGGAATGGTTCGCGCCGAATTTGACATTACACCAGACATGTGGTTCTTTAATTGTCACTTTATAGGCGATCCCGTCATGCCAGGATGTCTCGGACTGGATGGTATGTGGCAATTAACAGGTTTTTTTCTTGGTTGGCTAGGCGAACCAGGAAAAGGAAGAGCAATATCAACAGGTGAAGTAAAGTTATCAGGGATGGTAACTCCACAAACCAAAATTCTTGAATATGAAATAGATTTTAAGCGTATTCGACGTGGAAATTTAGTCTTAGGAATAGCTGATGGTTGGCTAAAAGCAGATGGAGAGACTATTTATAAGGCGAATGATTTACGCGTTGCTTTATTCAAAGAAGATTGAACGTTATTTCCGTCAGAAAGAACTTTTCACTATTCTGTATGGAACGAGGAGGTATGAATGCGTCGAGTTGTTGTAACCGGAATGGGAATTGTCTCCGCGATTGGAAATAACCCTAGAGCTGTTTTAACCAGTTTACGTGAAGCAAAATCCGGAATTTCTTACGCACCTCAATATGCCGAATTAGGCTTTCGTAGCAGAGTTTATGGCAAACCCGATATTAATATAGAAGAACTCGTAGATCGACGTGCTCTACGTTTTCATGGGCGTGGAACAGCATGGAATCACATCGCCATGGATCAGGCGATTGCTGATGCGGGTCTAGAACCGCATGAAGTATCGAACGAGCACACGGGTATTATTATGGGTTCTGGAGGTGCTTCAACACATTCAATCGTAGAAGCTGCTGACATTACACGCCAAAAAGGTCCAAAACGTGTTGGACCTTTTGTTGTCCCTAAAGCGATGAGTTCTACAGCATCTGCAACATTAGCAACTTTCTTTAAAATAAAGGGAATCAATTATTCAATCTCTTCAGCTTGTGCTACCTCCAATCATTGTATTGGTAATGCTTACGAAATGATTCAATATGGTAAACAAAAGCGCATCTTTGCCGGTGGCTGCGAAGATTTGGATTGGACACTATCTGTTTTATTCGATGCCATGGGCGCTATGTCCAGCAGATATAATGACATTCCTCACAAAGCTTCACGTGCTTATGATGTTAATCGTGATGGTTTTGTCATTGCTGGAGGGGCTGGCGTTTTAGTCCTTGAAGATTTAGAACTTGCTAAAGCACGTGGTGCAAAAATCTACGGAGAAATCGTTGGATACGGTGCGACATCCGATGGACATGATATGGTTGCCCCATCAGGAGAGGGAGCGGAGCGGTGCATGCGCATGGCTCTTGCAACAGTCAATAATAAAATTGATTATATCAATCCCCATGCGACAGCAACTCCTGTTGGTGATCCTCCTGAGATAGAAGCTATCCGTCGTGTCTTTGGAGCAGGTGATCAATGTCCCCCCATTTCTGCTACCAAGTCTCTAACAGGACATTCCTTGGGAGCAGCAGGTGTTCACGAAGCAATCTATACATTGTTAATGATGAATCATAATTTTATTTGTGAAAGTGCCCATATTGAAGAACTTGATCCAGCTTTTGCTGATATGCCAATCGTTCGTGAACGACGTGATCATCAACAACTGAATACCGTATTGTCGAATACTTTTGGCTTTGGCGGTACCAATGCAACGCTTGTTTTCCAACGTTATGTATAAACAAAAGCTCTTAGTAATTGAAAAAAGTACGGTCTTACGGAGAATAATATGAAAGGTTTGATGGAGGGCAAACGCGGCCTTATTATGGGAATTGCGAATGACCATTCAATTGCTTGGGGCATTGCCTGTCAGCTCGCACAAGCAGGAGCGGAATTAGCGTTGACTTATCAAGGAAATGCTTTTGGAAAACGTGTTCATCCCCTAGCAGATAAACTTGGGTGCAAATTAGTGCTAGAGTGTGACGTTGAAAAAAGTGAAAATATTGATTACGTCTTTGAGCAACTTGAAAAAGAATGGAAAACAATTGATTTTATTGTCCATGCCATTGGTTTTTCAGATAAAACTCAGCTAAAAGGGCGTTACGTTGATGTTACAACACGTGAAAACTTTCAACGCACGATGGTTATTTCAGCTTATTCCTTTACTGAAATTGCCCAGCGCGCGGGTAAGCTTATGCCCAATGGAGGAACACTTTTAACTCTTACCTACGGTGCTTCACAGCAAGTTGTGCCTAATTATAACATCATGGGTGTTGCTAAAGCAGCTTTAGAAGCTATGGTACGTTATTTAGCAGCGGACTTTGGTCCTCAAAATATCCGTGTCAATGCGATTTCCGCTGGTCCTGTTAGAACTTTAGCAGGTAATGGTATTGCAGCTGCGCGGGCAATATTTTCACATCAACGCCGTAATGCCCCATTACGGCGTACCGTAAATATTCATGAAATTGGAAAATCTGCTCTTTATCTACTCTCTGACTTATCATCAGGTGTTACAGGTGAAATCCATTATGTTGATTCAGGCTATAACATCATGTCTATGCCAATACTTGAAGAACTGAAAAAAAGTGACGATTCCCAAGAAGAATAAAATTTATTTCATTGCACTAAAAAAGAAAATAAATCATGTCCATAGTGCTTTAATCGGGTATTGAGTACTTTCTCAGCTATATAATAGTGTATTGACTTATAATAATATGACGTAAGGCATATGTGCAAATGTTTGTAAGAATAAGTCAATACAAAACCAGATGTACGATGCCTTGTTTCGCAAAATATTTTATAAAAAGCCGGAGTATTTCTTCAATCCATGGTTGATAAAGTGTGTATTTTATGACGTTATTTACCTTACTAAAGCATACGCTTTTGTCGTTGCTTATAAATCAATATCCAGCCCTCATGCTACCGTAGTTTGAAACAGAGATTAGAGAATTATTAAAATCCTTAGTTTCAGCTTTTGTGTAGCAAATTGAAAAAAATATTCCTACCGTTTGATTTATTCTTGAAACGCAAATACAATCTAATTTAGGACGAATATGAAGGCGTAAAGAAATCAATCATTAATCTTACTATTATTCTTTAATGAGGCTTTACGATTTTAAAAGCATGTACATCAATGTTTTTTTAATAATGGAGGTTACGCTTTACCTCACACCTTTATTTTTCTTGTTCTTTAATGAAAGCATTTCTCTGATGTGTCAGGTAAAATAGAACACCCAAAAACACTATAGCTGTTTCTCCTTCATGCATTTTTTAAAGATATCTCTCAATGCACGCCATTCCATTTCACAATGGTACCTGTAGAACGTATAAAAAATCCCTGTGAAGTACATAAAATCCTTTTTTTACCACCATTTTAATGTTTATACAGATGACAAACCGACACCGTCATTTTACTTGCCATGTTCTAATATTGAAACAACCCTTGACACTTGAGATGATTCATTAGAAGTATCTTTAATAATTTTTATCCACATACTAACCCGCTTGTGACAAGCAAACACATATTTTTAATTAACTCAATACAAAAATAAAATGAATTATTTATATAAATCAATTTTTTATCTTTATAATCACATGATTTTTCAGTGTAAATGACAGCCACAAACAAGTATAATAACATTTTTTTCAATCTTAGACTTTCAAAGTTATAATTCCAAAAATCATTTCTTGCATATAAAAAACAGAATTGACATGTGAGAAAATAAAAGACTTAAATATTTCTACTGAACAGCTTCAAGTGCTTAGAGCTGTCTCAACATTGGGGGGTGTAATGATGCTCGGCTTCCTCCTTCATAAACGTAAAGATGGGGATGTGCACAATGGCTTTATCGTTACACTATTCACGGTTACCGTCGCGAAGGGGACTTGGAAGTTTTAAGAGAGGTCTCTTTAAAACAAGCGCGTGAATATACAACAGCTATCGTGTTTTTTTGGGCGTTCTATTTTACCTGACACATCAGAGAAATGCTTTCATTAAAAAATGAGAAAATAAAGGTGTGCGATAATCTCCATTATTTAAAAGATATTGCTTTAGATAGCGTAAAATTGAATTTAAAAATGATTGTAGAAATGGGAACTGATTTTCAGCTTTAAAATTTCATCTTCTTCCCAAATTAGATTGTCTTCTTGTTTTAAAGAATTACAAAAACAGAGATTCATAATATCCCTGCCCCGATATTCTTAACTTATACGTTACATAAATAAGATGCTTCTACCTAATGAGTCTTGTATTATTCTGTTTGCAAATATCATTGTGAGATGAATTTAAGAGACAATAAAAATATCTTGTTCATTACATTACATAAACATGTGTAAGTGGAAACGATAATTTATCTTCAAAGAGATAGCTCTTAGATAAAAGCAAAAACTTTTATATTTCAGCCATGTTTCATAAAGAATCGAATGATATGAATCTATAATTTGCTGGAATATGACTATCTTATACAACCATCAATAAAATCTATTTTATATGTCTATCATAGCATGTTTCTATTTTTTACGATTTGAATTATTAAAAAACAGGATATCATTGTATTTCGTCCTTGAGGGCGCGGCTTAGTAATGTATTTGCCGCTTCAGTTATGTTTTTACCACAATAGAGAATTTGATAAATTTGTTCTACAATGGGCATTTCTACCCCAATACGCTGCGCCAACGTATGTACTTCCTTGGTATTTAAGTATCCTTCCACAACCTGACCAATTTGTTTTTCCGCTTCTTTTATATCTATTCCTTTACCAAGAAGTATTCCAAAACGACGATTACGTGACTGATTATCAGTACATGTCAAAACCAGATCACCTAAGCCTGTCATTCCCATAAATGTGGAAAGCTCAGCACCCATAGCCCCCCCTAAACGACTGATTTCAGCTAGTCCTCGTGTGATAAGAGCTATTCGTGCATTTGCCCCAAAACCTATGCCATCTGATATTCCTGCACCAATAGCAATAACATTTTTGACTGCTCCCCCTAATTGAACACCAATCATATCTGAACTTTTATAAACTCTAAAACTTTTGTCACAATAAAAAAGTTGCTGCAATTCTTTACCAAACTCAACATCAGAAGCTGCTATCGTCATTGCAGTAGGCCAACCAATAGCTAGTTCTTGAGCAAAAGTTGGTCCAGAAAAAACAGCTAAAGGAATTTTTTCACCTAAAATCTCACGAGCAACCTCTTGTAAAAAACGTCCAGTACCATGTTCTAAACCTTTTGTAGCCCAAATAACACGTGAATGCTGATCTAAATAAGGCTGAATATTACACAAAACTTGATGAAATACATGGCTTGGAACTGCGATTAATATATTGTGACTCGCCGTTATTGCAGTTTCAAGCGAAGCTTCAAGTAATAAATTGTCAGGAAATCGAATATCGGGCAAATATACTTGATTACAACGTTGTTCCTGTAATTCCTTGATATGTTGAGGACTATATCCCCAAAGTAAAACATTATGACCATTACGGGCAAGAGCTATCGCTAATGCAGTACCAAAAGAACCAGCACCAATAACTGTCATTGCAACGGTTTTCATTAAGTTTTCTGATTCTTCTCTAAATTTTTGATTTCAATTGCATATTATTATTACAAATAACTTTAATGCTATCTTTAATATAAATTCTGTAAATCTAAAAACATTACTGCTTCGTGTTTTTTTATCTCACACAACATAAAAACTTGTTTCTCACATTCTCTTTCTTTGTAGTAAATTTTACAAACATCACTTTTTGTATATTCTACAAATAGCTATTTATCTCAAAAATTAAAGCTTGACTAAATACCCCACGGACTTTCTCTTTTAAATTAAAAGTATATTCAAAATAATGATACTCATATCCACTGATATCTTGTACTTCTTCCCTTCTTTATATCCTACGAATTTCTTCTACGAGCTGATACATGCCGCATCAGCTCCATAGATATTTCTAACAACTACTCCACAGGAAACTGTGTATTTGGATCTTGATCCATGGGTATTTCTGGACCAGGCGCTTGATCTACAGGAGTTTGCGTACTTAGACCTTGCCCCATGGGTATTTCTGAACCAGGCGCTTGATCTACAGGAGTTTGTGTACTTAGACCTTGCCCCATGGGTATTTCTGAACCAGGCGCTTGATCTACAGGAGTTTGCGTACTTAGACCCTGCCCCATGGGCATTTCTGAACTAGGTGCTTGATCTACAGGAGTTTGTGTACTTAGATCCTGCCCCATGGGTACTTCTGAACCAGGTGCTTGATCTACAGGAGTTTGCGTACTTAGACCCTGCCCCATGGGCATTTCTGAACTAGGTGCTTGATCTACAGGAGTTTGTGTACTTAGATCCTGCCCCATGGGTACTTCTGAACCAGGTGCTTGATCTACAGGAGTTTGCGTACTTAGACCCTGCCCCATGGGCATTTCTGAACTAGGTGCTTGATCTACAGGTGTTTGCGTACTTAGATCCTGCCCAATGGGCATTTCTGAACCCTGTATCTTTTCTGGCTGTTTTCTTACGGATATATCTTTGTTTGATAACTGCTCAGACACTGAAGAATCATCTCTACTTGATATTTCCGGTTCAATAACACGTCCTGAACCACCCATCATATTATAATTTAAATGAGAAATAGCCCACCAAGTTCCCCCAATAATAACAAAAACGCAAATAGCAGCAAACCATAACGCGCTTAAATTCCACTTGGCGTCTGGACCAGAATTCAAGTGCAAAAAGAAAACAATTTGTACTATAATCTGAATAATCGCCATCCCAATAAGATACGCAACCTTTGTACTAACTGCCCAACTCTCCATCATTCCATACATCACAGGAACAAAAGAACCCAAAGTGAAAAATACAGCCAGAATAAAACCAACCAAATAGGAACCAGTACTGGGACCATGTGTTTCATTTTGCACGCTCATCACAACGCTCCTAATAGATAAACCATGGTGAAAACACCAATCCATACAATATCAAGTAAATGCCAAAAAATGGAAAGGCATGCTAAACGTGTTTTATTGTTCTGATCCAAACCATTACGACGAAGATGAAAAAACATCACAACCATCCAAAGAAGACCAACACTTACATGAAGTCCATGGGTGCCAACCAAAGCAAAAAATGCTGACCAATAAGCAGAAAGAATTTCCCGTCCAAAAAGCTGTAAACCTGTTGCAGGATCAATACCCGCATAAGCATTTGGATCGTAATAAAAAACCTCACTCAAAAGTTCATGAAATTCGTAAAGTTCCATACCAATGAAGCAACACCCCAATACAAAGGTAATAGCCATCCATAAACGCACACCACTGATGTTATTTTTATGTGCTTGTACCATTGCAAAGCCATAAGTGACGGATGAAAACAACAAGAAAGCAGTCTCAACCAAAACAAACTTTAAATCTATAAACTCATTACCCGCTTTACCACCGCCATAAGAAGCAGAAAATACAGCAAAACTTGAAAATAATGTCGAAAACAGGATTAAGTCTGAAAGAATATAGACCCAAAAACCAAACGTCATTACCGAGCTACTATCGTGGTGAAGTTCATCTATAGTACTCGCGTTATTCATTGTTACAGCACTCATACTGTCACTCCTTGTTCTTTAAGAACAGCCGTAAAGGCATCTTCAGTTTTTTGCACTTCTTCAGCTGGAATATAGTAACCATGATGATCACCTGTTAATGAATGACACACAAGCGTTGCAATAAAACCAACCAGTCCAACCGCAACAAGCCACCAAATATGCCAAACAAGTGCAAAACCAACAACTAATGAGAAGAATCCTGCAATAATTCCAGCAGATGTATTTGATGGCATATGAATTTTTGTAAATCCACTTGTCGGCCGTTGATAACCACTTTTCTTCATATTCCAATAAGCGTCATCAGACTGTATCTTTGGAAGGAGGGCAAAATTATAGGAAGGAGGCGGTGAAGAGGTAAACCATTCAAGTGTACGTGCATCACCCCAAGAATCATTTAATGTTACCGGTAAGTGACCTTTATGCTTAATACCGTACCAAATCGCCAAAACAACCTGTAACACAAAACAAAGAATACCAAGTAAGATAATACAAGCACCTAATGCAGCAATAATAAACATCGGCTGCCAACTAGGTTCCATGTAATGCTGAAGACGACGCGTCGCCCCCATTAAACCAAGCGCATAAACGGGGAAAAAGGCAAGGTAAAAACCAATAAACCAACACCAAAAAGATGCAATACCTAGTATGCGATTTGGTTTATAACCAAAAACTTTTGGAAACCAAAATGCAATCCCCGCTAAGTACGCAAAAACCACACCTCCAATAATTGTATGATGGAAATGTGCTATCAAAAAGAGCGAATTATGAAACTGCCAATCAGCAGGGACAATAGATAATAAAACACCGGTTAATCCACCACCAACAAATGTAAAGATCATGCCCATGCACCAAAGCATTGGAGGCTCAAAGCGAATTCGACCTTTATACATCGTAAGCAGCCAATTAAAGACTTTTACACCTGTTGGAACTGCGATGATCATTGTCGCAATACCAAAGAAAGTATTTACAGCTTCACCGCCACCCATTGTGAAAAAATGATGTCCCCAAACAAGAAGCGAAAGAATCAAAATAACCAACATGGCCCATACCATCGAAGTATAACCAAAGAGGCGCTTTGAAGAAAAAGTTGACACAACTTCAGAAACAATTCCAAAAGCAGGAACAACCAAAACATAAACCTCAGGATGACCAAAAACCCAAACATAGTTAATCCATACCATCGGATTTCCGCCACCAACATTAGAAAAGAAATTCATGCCCAAATAACGATCGCATGCCAAGAGTGCAAATGCTACGGCCAAGACAGGGTAAATAACTAAAATAAGAACATTGCTGACAAAAGCACTCCAACAGAAAATAGGCATTCTCATCATTGTCATTCCAGGAGCACGCATTTTAATCATCGTTGCAATAAAATTTACTGATCCCATTGTTGTTGCAATACCAGAAAGCTGAAGTGACCATAAATAATAATCTACCCCTGTATCTGGACTCGTTTGCAATTCTGTAAAAGGTGGGTACATCAGCCAACCACCACGACCAAAATTACCAACACCTAGGGATATGTTAATTAATATTGCCCCCGCAGCCGTAATCCAAAAACCTAGATTATTTGCAAAGGGAAAAGCAACATCACGCGCACCAATTTGAAGCGGTATAAGATAATTAAAAAGACCAAATAAAATAGGCGTGGCCATGAAAAAAATCATGATCGTACCATGCGCCGAAAAAATTTGATCAAAATGCTCAGGGGGCAAATAACCCGCTGTTTCACTCCCAAGAGCTAAAGCTTGATGCGTTCGCATCATAAGTGCGTCCGCAAAACCGCGAACAAGCATAATAATTCCAAGAACGATGTACATAATACCTATGCGTTTATGATCAACCGTTGTAATCCAATTTCGCCATAGAATTCCCCACCACCCAAGTGCTGTTAAAGCAATAACAGCAATTAAACCAACCAAAACAATCGCAATACATGTATACAAAACGATCGGTTCATGTGCAAGCGCATGAAAAGCACCTGCCGTAGGATCTGTAAGTCTTCCAAACATTTCTCAACCCATTTCAAATGAAATTCAAGTTTAAAAGAAACCTTTGTTAAAAGGGCTCTTTACTTTATTGACTCTGTTAAATAACATCAGGATCAAATACTGAACATAGTGCACCCCACAGCGTCTGAGCAGCAGCACGTTTCATTAAATCTTCATTACATACCGTCTTTTCATCGACACATCGATTAACAACACGATAGTAAAGCCGCTTCTCAACAGGTGCAAAATAACGAACTTCAGCATCTTTTTCCTTCGCAGCAATATCACCCATACGAGGCGCAATAGAAAGTTGACGATAAGATGCACGATCAAGTACTCGACCATTAGCCCGAGCTTTTACAATCCAATCCTCAAAACCCTGCAAAGACACAGAATGCCACTTAAACCGCATACTCGAAAAACCATCACCACTGTAATTTGCTGAGGCTCCTTTGAATACTCCTTGCTCTTCAGCGACCAAATGCAACTTAGCATTCATCTGCGGCATAGCGTAAAGAACTGTACCCAATTTGGGAACCCAAAAAGCATTGACAGAATTCTCTGACGTTAATTGCAATAAAACTTGACGTCCTTCAGGCGCATAAATCTCATTAATCGATGCAACACCATATTCAGGATAAATAAAAAGCCATTTCCAATCAAGAGCAACAGCATCAATCTGTAATGGCTTTCCTTCACCCACAACTTCCACTGGAAGAGGATTTGTAGGTTCAAGCTTATAGGTATAATAAGCTGTTAATGAACCTAAAACCATTACAATTACAACTGGAATACCCCACATCAATGCTTCAATTTTATTTGAATGCGCCCAATCAGGAGAATAGTCCGCTTTCATATTCGATGCACGATATTTTATAGCTAAAAATACCACACTCACCATAACTGGGATGACAATACAAAGCATCACCACCACACAAACAACGATCAAAATGAGCTGTTGACGTGCAACATAACCTGATGGCTGTATAACATCAATTTTACAACCAGACAAAAGCAGTGCTCCCCCTAAAATCACAAGCATTTCTAATTGTCTAACAAAGCTTTTCACCTTTATTTACCCCCGTCATACGCACTAAAAATTGTCATAAATATATACCTCACATTGTACAGATTTGAAAATAATTATCAAGAGAATTCAATGCCTATATTACTCTTATTAAACGCCTACTCTTTATCTATCACAATTTAATTGTTTTGCTTAATTGTTTTGCAATATACTCAAGTGCAAACCAATATCCATCACCTCCACACCCAGTTATGACAGCGTCTACACCTGCAGATGTATAAGAATGGTGACGAAAAGCTTCACGCTGATAAATATGAGATAAATGAACTTCTACTTTCGGCCCTGAAAACATTTTTAGGGCATCAAGAAGTGCAACAGATGTATGACTGTAAGCCGCTGGATTAATGATCAATCCAGAACTTGCCTCTATTGCTTCTTGTATCCATGCTACTAATTGCCCTTCACAGTTACTTTGATAAAAATTTATTATAATATCATTTTTTTTTGCCCATTCTCTGCATCTTTTTTCAATATCTTCTAGAGTTTCAGTTCCATAAATTTCTGGCTCACGTTGACCTAGAAAATTTAAATTAGGACCATTTAAAATTGTTATTATCTCTGACATAGCAAGCCTTTTTTTTCAGACCTATCACTTATTAAAAAAATATTTAGCATGTTTTTACGGCAATAAAGCTCCATCCTTAATCTCAAAGAATTCTGCGCGTCCTTTTAAGTCATCGAATAAAAGACGATCTGTTCCTGTCATAAATGTTTGTACAGCTAAATCATCAAGAATATCAAATAGAGCAGCACGTCGATGCGAATCAAGATGAGCAGCCATTTCATCAAGAAGAAGAATGGGAGATCTTTCCGATATCATACCTGTTAGACGTGCATGACACAAAACTAAACCTGTCAGCAGCGCTTTTTGTTCACCTGTTGAACAAGATGTTGCTGCTCTATTTTTATCAGCATAAAAAACCTGCAAATCTGCACGATGTGGTCCTTCTAACGTCCGACCAGCAGCACGATCCATTGCGCGATTATGCCGTAATCGATCACAAAATTGTTCTTCAACTTCAGTTGCTGATATTTCACTAAGAGCTGTTTCCAAAAAACCATCAATTTGCAAAAAAGCTCGTGGAAAAGGTATCTGTGATGGCATTTGCGTAAACATGTCATTTAAAAGACGAATAACATCAACACGCGCCGCAGAAATAGCTGTCGCCAGTTCTGCCATCTGCTTTTCTAAAGCATCAAACCAAGCACAATCTTCATTTCCATCTAAAAACAAACGATTACGTGCGCGCATAGCTCTATCATAATCGGCTATACGGCGCCTATGCAAGGGATCAATCGCCAAAACCATACGATCCAAAAAACTACGGCGCTCAAGTGAAGGACCTGTAAAAAGACCATCCATAGACGGTGTTAGGACACTAATATGACAATAATCTGTTAGGCAATCACTCGACTCATTCACACCATTAATATGGACCTTTCGACTGTTATCGCTAACCTCGAAAGCTGTACCAATCTTTACTTCACCATAAAGAGCGCATTCAAGACGCGCAAATACAACAAATCCTCCACCACCATCTACAAAGCTAACGTCAGAATAAACAGCGCGCCGCAAACCACGGCCAGGAGAAAGAAAAGATAACGCCTCTAAAAGATTCGTCTTACCAGCACCATTATGGCCAGTAAAAACCACATGCTGACCAGAAAAATGAATATTGAAAAAAGAATAATTGCGATAACGTAAAAGCTTCAGCTGCCTCACTGCCACTTTGTGCACATGACTGGCCATACATTGCAAAACAACCGCCCCTAAACGCGAATAGGCATCAGTACATAGAGCACATCCACATCATCATTATCACGAATCAGAGCGGGTGCTCCAGCCTCAGCCAACATAAAAACCATCTCATCGCTTGAAAGCTGCCCAGCAATATCCAAAAGATAACGTGAATTAAACCCTATCTCAAGCGGTTCAGATGCATAAGTTACTGATAATTGATCTTCTGCACTGCCCGAATCTGGGCTATTAACAACAAGCCTTAACTGTCCATGCTCAATCGTTAATTTAACTGCACGCCCCCGATCACTTGAAATCGTTGAAACACGATCAACGGCAGAAGAAAAGTCCTGCCTATTAACAATTAATTCTTTATCATTTCCAAGAGGGATAACACGTTGATAATCTGGAAATGTTCCATCAATTAATTTTGATGTAAAAATCACAGAGCCTATAGAAAAACGAATTTTTGTCTCTGAAAGCTCTATACACACATCACTATCATTTTCTTCTGAAAGAAGTTTTTGCAATTCTCCTACAGCTTTACGGGGAACAATAACACCAGGCATTCCCTCAACACCCGAAGGAGCTTCCATCTCAACTTGTGCCAAACGATGACCATCAGTTGCAACCAAACGCAATTTCAAAACATCATCAATAATAATATGGAAATAAATACCATTAAGATAATAACGGGTTTCTTCAGTAGAAATGGCAAATTGTGTACAATCAAGTAAATGTTTTAAGCCTGATGCCGATAAAGAAAAACGATAAGCAAACTGCCCAGGAAGCGACTCTGGAAAGTCTGACTTCGGAAGACATTGAAGCTGAAAATGTGCACAACCCGAAACCACGGACATTGTACCTGCTTGATTCTCATCGACGGATAATACAACTTCATTGCTATCAGGAAGTTTTCGAATGATATCATAGAGCAAATGTGCTGGAACAGTTGTTGCTCCAGCTTGTTTAACATTAACTGCAAAAGATTCCATAACCTCTAAATCAAGGTCTGTTGCTTTTAACTGTACACGGCCATTTTCTGCATCAATCAACACATTCGATAAAATAGGAACAGTATTACGGCGCTCTACCACACGGTGAACCCGACCAAGAGACTTGAGAAATTGACTGCGATCAACTGTAATACGCATAAAAGCCCCGTATGATTTACTAAAAACTAATAAGAATTCTTTAGACTTAAAGAATAGACCCTCTTTAAGAATCGCCTGCTAGAGTTTATTAAACCTCTCTTAAAATGGCAAGTCACTCCTGCATAAGAAAAAATAAATCTTTTCATTAAATTCTTTAAAGTCTCTCCAAGGAAAGAAACGATAAACACTATACAGCCTGTTCTCCAATCAACCGCTTAAGCAATTCAAGTTCCTTAGCCAAGGTCTGATCACCACAAACCAAATCTTCAATTTTACGCACAGCGTGTAAAACTGTTGTATGATCACGCCCACCAAAACGGCGCCCAATTTCTGGCAACGAGCGAGGAGTTAATACTTTTGCTAAATACATTGCAACTTGCCGTGGCTTCACAACCGTACGTGTTCGACGATTAGATAACAAGTCCTGTTTAGAAACATTATAATGGCGTGCTACCGTACGCTGAATTTCTTCAATCCGAATACGCTTAGGTTCACCAGGACGTGTCAAGTGACCTAATAACTCATCAATCCGCTCTAAAGATAAATCAGACTCAAAAGATTGACGAAACAAGAGCTGATTAAATGCACCTTCAATATCACGCCCCGACCCTAAAACCGTTTTCGCAATATATTCCAAGATATCATCAGAAATTGATACCATGCCATCATCTTGTTGTGCCACCTTCAACCGCTGGCGCAACATTTGCAAACGCATTTCATAATCTGGTGCTTCAATTTCAAGGGCCACCCCTCCCTGAAGACGAGAGCGAACGCGAAGATCAAGCGATTCTAATTCTGCTGGTGGACGATCTGCAGCGACAACAACCTGTTTTGCACTATCAAGCAACATATTAAGCAAATGGCAAAACTCATGTTGTATCGACTTACCCTGTAAAAACTGCATATCATCAATAATTAAAAGGTCGATATCACGAAGCTGTTCTTTAAAAGAAAGAGCATCATTATCACGAATAGCTGTTGCAAAACGCCACATAAAATATTCAGCAGTTAAATAAATAACGCGCGCAGACGTTAAACGCTTCAATGCAGAAGCAGCAATCGCTTGAAGCAAATGTGTTTTTCCTAAGCCAACAGATGCGTGAATAAAAAGAGGATTAAAACGTAAAGCACTTTTATGCCCCTCCGCAATAGAACGCGCAGCGGCTAAAGCAACACGATTAGAAGCCCCCTCAACAAAACTTTCAAAAGTATAACGAGAATCAAGTGGAGATCCAAAAACTCCCGTTTGAGAACTCTTAACTGAATGCTCTGCGCAACTTTCAACAAAAGATGAAGTCGCCTGCTCCTCTAGTACAACAGAAGGAACACTTCTTTTACAAACGACATCTCTTGAAACGCGTTCCATACCACGAACAATAACTTCAACACGAAGAATTGCTGAATTCTCTTGTTTCCATAAATGAGTCAAAAGAGAACCATAGTGATTATTAATCCATGAACGTAAAAAAGCAGTAGGAACAGAAAGCTTTACAAGAGTATGACTATATTCAGCAAGCTTCACGCGCCCAAACCAACTGGTATAAGCCTCAACACCAACCTGTACCTTTAATTGCGCCATAACACGTATAAAAGCCGCTGCACTTTCCTCCTCTGAAACAATAGAATGCCCTATAGGAGCACTTCTACAAACATTCTCATCACTCTCCGTCATCCTATTCTTTATTATGTTCTCTGCCGACAGGATATTTACCGAAACCCTTTTAAAGGAACTAGCTTTAGAGTTCAATTTATCCACCATCTTCCATCCTGATAAAAATAAAATTTTGTCCTGCCAAACAGCTAAAATAAATCTAGCGAAGGCAAAACGCCCTACCCCAAATAAGATTACTCACCCTCCCCTAGGATAGCCTCATCACAACCCCACTAACAAAGATGACCAATAAGATTTACTTGCACTCATGATATGACCCACCCTTCTAAAATGGTAAACATATCCATTAAGAAAACTAGAAAACCGTCAGAAAACCTCTCCAACACAAAAGTTTAGAAAAGCCTAAATCAAAACATCTTGTATTCAACAAAGTACAGAATAATACGCTGATGTGACCCCTTCATGCTTTTTAGTCTTCATAAGAACCATACAAAACAGCAGAGGTAAAATGCAAGAGGTCAAAATAAAATCAAAAAACCCAAAAAAAATGCTTATATTAATGAGGACTGAAAAAAATATTGATTCAATTCATTTTTTTTCTCTAAATTTACCAATAATTAAAGAATCTCTTCAGATTTAAAAAAAAAAATAAAATGCTTGACAAAAAAGACTCTGTAAAAATCCACAAAGCTTGTGGATAACCATACCCCCTCTATAAACTTTCTCTCCTTTTTCAAGTGGAGAATCATTATCGATTCTTATTTTCAATAGAAACTTTTTGAAATAATAAACAAAAAGCCAGCATCCTCATGGATACTGGCTTTTTTCTCAATTAAAGGAGAAAAAGCTTAAACGCTGAGAGCCTTCAACCGTTTAGCTAAACGCGATACTTTCCTCGCAGCAGCATTTTTATGAAAAACCCCTTTAGAAACTGCACGCATAATTTCAGGCTCAAAATTCTTAAATGCAATCTCCGCAGATGCCTTATCGCCACCCGCCAAAGCATCATCAAACTTACGTATAAAAGTACGAACGCGTGAACGGCGGGCCTTATTAACCTGTGCGCGCGCCGCAACCTTGCGCACCGCTTTTCGAGCAGAAGGTGTATTCGCCATAAATATAATCTCTCTTTCAACACCTTGGTAAAATGAGTCTCAATAACAACTCTACCAATATAAATAAATCCAACCCAAGCAAAACTATAAAGCTGCCTATAACTCGTGTGGTTTATAACGCAATCCCAAAGCTAACGTCAATTAGATTTTCAAAGATAGTCATAAAAAAACGAAGCCAAACTCTTTGATCCGCAACTTTATAGCCTAATAATAGATATTCCTTAACAAACAAAAGAATTTAAACGGCTAACTTACGCAAGACATATTGCAAAATTCCACCATGATGCAAATAATCTAGCTCATCTTCAGTATCAACACGGCATAATAATGGAACGGTTTTTACCGTACCATCAGAAAAAGTAATTTTCGCTACAGTCTTTTGACGAGGTTTCAAGTTATGAATCCCTTCAATTGTCACCTTTTCATCTCCCTGTAAGCCTAAAGATTTCCAACTTAGCCCCTCCTCAAAGACAAAAGGGACAATGCCCATACCAACAAGATTAGAACGATGTATCCTTTCAAAAGATTGCACAATCACCGCTTTGACACCAAGAAGATTGGTCCCCTTGGCAGCCCAATCGCGTGATGATCCATTACCATATTCAACACCTGCAAAAACAACGAGCGGAATACCTTCTTGTTTATACGCCATTGCTGCATCGTAAATGGTTTGTTCTACCGCTGACGGATAATGAACCGTATAACCTCCTTCTCGACCATTTTCCCCTAACATAAAATTACGAATGCGAATATTGGCAAAGGTCCCACGCACCATAACTTCATGATTCCCACGACGCGTTCCATACTGGTTAAAATCAGCTACTTTAACACCATGATCCATTAAATATTTTCCGGCAGGAGAAGCTGCTTTAATAGAACCAGCAGGAGAAATATGATCCGTCGTGATTTTATCACCAAATAAACCTAAAATCCGTGCATCTCTAATATCTGGTAAGATATCAGGTGTTTTCTGCATATCATCGAAATAAGGTGGATTGCGTACATAGGTGGATCGCTCATCCCAAGAATAGGTAGAACCCGTAGGAATCTGAACTTTTTGCCAATTTTCATCTCCCTTAAAAACATCTGCATACTTTTCGGCAAAAACCTTACGCGTGACATTTTTTTCGATAAACTCCTGTATTTCTTGAGAAGTTGGCCAAATATCTCTCAAATAAATGGGTTGGCCATTTGAATCTTCACCAAGAGGCTCCTTGGTTAAATCCTTACACACCGTCCCGATGAGCGCATGTGCAACAACTAACGGTGGTGAAGCTAAATAATTCGCTTGCACATCAGGGGAAACACGCCCTTCAAAATTACGATTTCCTGAAAGAACCGCAGATGCAATTATACCATTGTCATTAATCGTTTTGGAAATAGCTGGATGCAAAGGACCAGAATTCCCAATACATGTTGTGCACCCAAATCCTACTAAGTTAAATCCCAGTGCATCTAAATCTTTTTGCAGACCCGAATTTTGAAGGTAAGCTTCAACGACTTGTGAACCAGGTGCAAGAGAAGTTTTTACCCATGGTTTACTCTTGAGCCCCTTTGCCACAGCATTTCGTGCCAAAAGACCCGCTGCAATAAGAACACTTGGATTCGATGTATTCGTACACGACGTAATCGCAGCGATCACCACATCACCGTGACCAAGCGTATATTCTTCACCCTCGACCTGATAACGCTTATCTTGTCCAGAAGTCTTCTTATAGACTTCGACCAATGCCTTCTCAAAACCCTGCCCAACGTTTTCCAATGCAATACGTCCTTCAGGACGTTTAGGACCAGCCATAGAAGAGACAACAGTTCCCATATCTAATTCAATTGTATCACTAAAAATGGGATGAGCTACCATTTCATCATGCCACATCCCTTGTGCTTTGGTGTAAGCCTCCACTAAGGCAATCCGATTTTCATCACGCCCTGTCATATTGAGATAACGCACTGTCTCCTTATCAATTGGGAAAAAACCACACGTTGCTCCATATTCAGGTGCCATATTTCCAATCGTTGCCCGATCAGCAAGTGTCATATGCTCCAAACCAGGACCAAAAAACTCAACAAATTTACCGACAACACCCTTCCGACGTAGCATTTGAGTCACCGTCAATACGAGATCGGTGGCTGTTACACCTTCCTTAAGTTTACCTGTTAGACGAAAACCAATCACTTCAGGTAACAACATAGAAACAGGTTGGCCTAACATTGCTGCTTCTGCTTCAATACCACCAACACCCCAACCTAAAACCCCTAAACCATTTACCATAGTCGTATGCGAATCAGTTCCCACACAGGTGTCAGGATAAATCGTCTCACACCCCTCTTCATTCTTCATCCATACACATTGTGCTAAATATTCTAGGTTAACCTGATGACAAATCCCTGTTCCTGGAGGAACAACACGAAAATTTTGAAAGGCTTGCTGCCCCCATTTAAGGAAACGATAGCGTTCACCATTGCGTTCATATTCATGCTCGACGTTTTCCTTAAAAGCCATGGAAGTGCCAAAAGCATCAACAATAACTGAGTGATCAATGATGAGATCAACGGGAATGAGAGGATTGATTTTTTCAGCGTTACCACCAAGTTTAACCATAGCATCACGCATTGCAGAAAGATCAACAACTGCTGGAACACCTGTAAAATCCTGCATAAGAACACGCGCAGGACGGTAAGCAATTTCTGCCCCGGCACTCCCTTTGTCGTTTAACCACTTAGCAACATTGAGGATATCCTCTTTTTTAACTGTGCGACCATCTTCAAATCGCAATAAATTTTCGAGAATAACTTTCATCGAAAACGGTAAACGAGAAACACCTTCAAGTCCGTTCTTCTCCGCTTCGATCAAACTATAATAAGTATATTCTTTACCACCAACATTTAATACTCTGCGACAATTAAAGCTATCAATTTGAGTCATGACTGTCCACCCTCAATACTATAACCACCCAATTTCCAGGAATGAACAACACAAACTACGAGTCAAGGTCGCAGCTTGAGCGCAGACGCAATTACCTCCGCTATCCATTTCCCCTCCACCCTCTCATAGGCAAATGCGGAAATCAGCGCCAGAAACCATTTTACACCAGATATTGATGTAAGGTATCCTTTATAGAACTATTTCTAGAACTATTCTAGGTACAATTGCATAAAAAATGTGTTTTTTATTCTATAATACAATAAAGAATATGAAAATAAAAACAAAATAGGCAATCACATGGTGTTATCAGGCAAAGATTTAGCCGCTTACAGAAACGAAGAAATTCTGTTTAAAGGTCTTTCTTTTTGTTTATTTTCACAGCAACTTATGACAATCACCGGTCCTAATGGTATCGGAAAGTCTACATTACTCCGAATCATTGTCGGTCTTCTTGAAGCTGCTGAAGGTCATATAATACTTAAAGACCATGATCAAATATACCCTGTTGCAACTGCCTGTCATTATCTTGGTCCTCAAAATGCTATGAAACCTCTTTTATCTGTCATTGATAATTTGCAATTTTGGGCAGATTTTTACGGTCAACATTTACGTTTTGCGCATGAAGCTCTTGCCGATATTGGTCTTTCTAACCTTGAACATTTACCCTTTAACGCTCTGTCAACTGGACAACAAAGACGCGTAGCTATTGCTCGCCTTTTGCTCTCCTATCGTCCTCTTTGGATTTTAGATGAACCAATATCTGGGCTTGATAACCATGCTCAAAAACTCCTTGCTCGTATTTTCCAGCGTCATCTCAATCAAGGTGGTATGATTATCGCTGCAACTCATAATTCCATAGGCATTCCAGAAAACCATAAAATCGCTCTGGAAAAATTTTTACCTCTCTAGGAGAGAATAAAATGAAAGCACTGTTCTGGCGTGATCTTAAACTATTATTAGCGCTACAAGCCTCTTCACTAACAGGATTATTGTTTTTTATCGCTGTTGTTGTCATAACCCCCTTTGCCATTGGGCCAGACCCCAAAATTCTTGCACAAATAGGACCAGGTATATTGTGGTTTGGAGCCCTTCTTGCAGGGCTTCTCAATCTGAACAAACTTTTCCAAATCGATCGCGATGATGGTAATCTCGACCAATTTATCCTTTCAGGACAAAGACAAAGTTTTACTCTAATTGTCTTTACCAAATGTTTTGCCCATTGGGTAGGAACGATGCTTCCTCTTATTTTTGCCACACCTATTTTAGCCCTCATGCTCCATTTAGATGTAACAATAACTTTTACAACAATACTCACCCTTTTATGCGGAACACCAGCTATTATTTTTATTGGTGCTATAGGCGCTGCACTAGCAACCTCATTGTTGCACAGTACTTTGCTTATTTTTATCATTATCTTGCCGTGGATCATTCCAATTATGATTTTTGGTGTTTCGGCTGCTACAGCCCCAATAAACCCAAATACCTCTTTTCTTACTTCCCTAGCTCTTCTCAGTGCTTTTTCACTTCTTTTGAGTCTCTTTAGCTCTTTTGTTGCTGCAATAACGCTTAAACTTTTATCAGAATAATAAAAGATGATTGCCGCATAGCAAAACTCTGCCTATTATGAATTTTATGAATGAACTATCTCGTACATATAAAATCAGGTCACTCCCTGCAAGTTTCACCCTTTTCATGAAAATAAGCAGTATCGTCTTACCTTGGTTGGCCGGCATAACATTGTGTTTCCTTATCTTAGGACTTATTCTAGTGATGCATTCCCCTGATGACTACCAACAAGGCATTACTGTTAAGATTATGTACCTTCATGTTCCCTTTGCGTGGTTGTCTACATTCTGCTATGTAACGATAAGTGCAGCGGCATTAGGAAATCTGATTTGGAAATATCATCTTGCTGACGTGGCACTTAAATGTGGAGCGCCTATTGGGGCAATTTTTACCGCCTTGGCTCTCATGACAGGAGCGCTTTGGGGGCGACCTACATGGGGAACATGGTGGGTCTGGGATGCACGGTTAACATCAGTTTTAATTCTGCTTTTTATCTATCTCTCCATTATCCTGCTTGGGCGTGCTTTTGACAACCAAGTAAAAGCCGCTCGTGCGACTGCAATTCTTACACTTGTTGGATTTGTTAATATCCCTGTTATTAAATTTTCCGTTAATTGGTGGAATACATTGCATCAACCAGCATCATTGTTACGTGCTGGAGGATCAACAATCGACAATGCTATGTTATGGCCCCTTATAACAATGCTCTTTTGTTTTATCTTTATGTTTATTGTGCTTTATTTGATGGCTATGCGAAATGAAATCAATAGTCATTATATCCGAATACTTCAGATTAAAAAATCCCGTCGTGCACAACAACAGGACGCTTCATCATGCTCGACCTAAATGGCATCCACAGCGGACTTTTAGGAAATCTATCTCAGAAAATTGATTTTTTCCTTAGCACCCTTAAACACGAGCAAATTGTTGTTTTAAGCTATGTGCTTTCTGCAATATCTCTCTTATGTCTTATTGGATATATTCTTTGCAAAGCTCTATACCAAAAAAAAATTCTCCAACAACTAAACAAAAAAGAGCTGTCACAAAAAGAAAAGTATAATGAAAAACATCCCTCCAAACTTAAAAAAAATATATCTTTGCCTGTTCTACTTGTTTTTTTTCGACCATTTGTTCTTTTTCTTCTTCTCATGGTGTTTTTTTTCAACTTTATGGATAAAAAACACCTTCAAGATTCTTCTCTTCTCGCAAACGCATTGGCTGAAAAACCTGCTCCCAATATTCATCTTCCTCTTCTTGATAAAGAAAGTTATCTCAATTCAAAACAGTTTAAAGGACGTGTCACATTGGTCAATTTTTGGGGCTCTTGGTGTCTGCCCTGTCGCGAAGAACATCCTATTCTTATGCAAATTGCACAAGATAAACGTTTTGATCTGATTGGTATTAATTATAAAGATAATAAAACAAACGCTCTGCGTTTTTTAAACAGTTTTGGTAATCCTTTTAAATTTATTGGCTTTGATGTTTCAGGATATACAGCCATTGATTGGGGAATATATGGCCCCCCAGAAACCTTTCTCTTGAATAAAGAGAGCATCATTATTGCCAAACATGTTGGTCCCTTAACGTGGCAAATTTATCAAAAAAAAATTCTACCAAAAATTGAACAAGCGATTATGACAGAAGAAAAATAAAATAATGCAGGTTTGTAAAAACATAACGTTTTATCATGCTATGTATGCTATTTTATTTATACGGACCATCATTCTTCTTAGAAAAATTTTACAAGAGCATTACCATTGTTGATTCAAAAACATGTGTAAAGAAATATCTGTTTGGGAGCTTTATTTTTGATTACTTGGACAAAAACAATATTGCTATAGAACCATCGTTAGATTAGTGACAGCAACCAACTATTATTTTCAAAGTCATATAGTATTTTGTCTTCGCTTTTTATCTAAAATGCACATTGTTATGAGGGGACTTCACCACTATTCTCATCTTTTTTATAAAATAACAAACCCGTTCCTTCGCAGCGTCATTGTTATATTTATTCCCATTACACTATCTGTTCGTAATAGACTCTATAAAGTCCATATTGAGTCTATACATTCTTATTCTATCGATAATTTCTCTTATGATTATAACTAATGAGCTTTTTTGACTCTTAATAAGATAAATTCGAGTAAGAAAATATGACTACAATCAAAAAATCTCATTTAACAGAGAAGATAAGTTATGAGTCCATAATCAATCTATCAATGAACATTATAAAAGAATTCATTGTAAGAAATAAACTTTTGAGATGTAAAAAGTATAAAAGAAGCTTTTTCGAGAGGAGAAAATATATTTTACAGAGAACTCTTTTTTAAGCACTCTATAACGTAATTAGTGATCTCAACAGAAAAATCACTCGTATACATTAAAAAACTCTAAGACAAAAAATATTCTAGAAGTTCATATGAGCTTATGCGCAAACTTTTATGACGCAAATAAAATAGGCTTTTGTCGCAATCATCATTTTTGATGAAAAATATTTGATTATGTTTTTTCTTCTAAAAATTCTTGCGGTGTAAAACAATATGTTTTTGAGCAAAATTCACATGTGACTGAAATATATTTATTTTTAACCATTTTATTGCGTTCATCAATAGAAAAGCCTTCTAGGATTCCTTTAATTTTTTCGTGTGAACAAGAACATTGATCGACAAGAGAAAAAGGATTAAAAACTCTAACACCTTGTTCATGAAAAAGACGGAACAAGAGCTGTTTACTACCGACTTGGGGATCTGTTAATTCTGAACTTTCAATCGTTTCCGTGAGTATTTTAGATTCCTGCCATTGGTTATCTAATTGGGTATGAGTTTTCGTTTCTTCTCGCTTTTGATGAGGGGCATCTATTTTATGATGAGACGATTCTTGGGGTAAAAGTTGGATCAAAATACCTCCAGCTCGCCAGCTTTTCTGCGGTTTTCCTTGTTGGTCACGATTAATTAATATAGCAACAGCCAGACGGATATCGGTAGGAATTTGTTCTGATTGATCAAAATAAATACGAGAAGCTTCTTGTAAATTTGATCCATCTAATGCAACTATCCCTTGATAGGGTTGCATATGGGGACCTTGATCAATTGTGAAGGCTAAAGTGCCTTTTCCTAAAAGTGTTTCTGAAGAGGTTTGACCATTGTCTATGGCTTGTTTCAGCTGTTCTTTATCAAAACGAGCGTATCCACGTAAACTGGAAGGAGGCGAAAAATCGCACACCAACATATTAACCGGTCCATCGGAATGGGTTTGTAGAATAAATTTTCCCGTAAGTTTTAGAGAAGTTCCAAGCAGAACCGTTAAAAGTAAAGCTTCTGCCAGAAGATAAGAAACCGGTTCAGGGTATTGATGTCTGTTAAGAATAGAATTTAAAGTTTCCCCAAGTTGTACGGCACGTCCACGGATATCAAGTTCTTCAACTTGAAAGGGAATAACACTATCATCTTCATGCAAGAAGTTGTTGTTGAGAGAGGCTTCATCTTTAGCTTGTTCACTCATAGCTTTGCCTTTTTTATATAATTTGTTGTAGGGAGGCTATTGTGGAGAGAAAAACGCATCTTGTAAACACCAAGAAAGAATTGCTTTTTGAGCATGAAGACGATTTTCAGCCTCATCGAAAACAACGGAGTGCGGTCCATCAATCACAGTATCGACAACTTCTTCACCACGATGAGCAGGAAGACAATGCATAAAAAGAGCATCAGATTTTGCTAATTTCATGAGAGATTCATTGACTTGATAAGGCTGAAAAGTAGAACGACTGCGAGCACGAAATTCTTGTCCCATGGAGACCCATGTGTCGGTCATAATACAATCAGCATCTTGAGCTGCTTTTTGGGGATTATGGGTTAGTGTAAGATGTGCTCCTCGTTCACGTGCCCAATGGATAAATTTTTCCTGTGGCTCACTGCCCTTTGGAGTAGCAATACGCAAATGAAAATCAAAAAGAGCTGCAGCTTCAATTAAGGAATGGAGTACATTATTACCATCCCCCATCCACGCAAATATTTTACCAGAAATAGGCCCCCGATGCTCCTCATAGGTTAATATATCTGCTAGAATTTGGCAAGGATGTGTATCATCTGTAAGGGCATTAATGACAGGAATTTGTGCATATTGTGCCAATTCGAGCATACGTTGATGTTTTGTTGTTCGTAATATCACGATATCCACAAAACGAGATAAAACACGAGCCGTATCAGCTATAGTTTCACTGTGACCAAGCTGCATTTCTGAACCCGTGAGCATGATTGTATCTCCGCCAAGCTGGCGCATACTGATATCGAATGAAATACGGGTTCGTGTGGATGGTTTTTCAAAAATCATCGCAAGTGTTTTACCTATAAAAGGTTTTGAACCTTTTCCTGCTTTAAAAGATGCTTTAAGGATCTTCGCATAATCGATCAGTGCGCGTGCTATTGCTGGCGTTAAAATGGATAAGTCCGTGAAATGACGAAGAGCATTTGTCATGTGTGTGATATTTGTCTTTCTTTGTTTACTTGCGAAAGATAAGCTATTGCTTTTTCAATACGATGCAAACTTTCATCTATTTCTTCTTCCCTAATGATAAGAGGAGGCAATAAGCGCACAACATTGTTGTTGGCAGCAACACTTAAGAGATGTTCATTTTCTAAAGCATTAACGACAAGATTTGAAGACACAACACATTGAATACCCAACATTAGCCCCATCCCCGGAACTGCGCGGATAATATCAGGATAGATATTGAGAATATGCAAAAGTCCACTTTTTAGTTTATCCCCCATGCGCTGAACATGGTTGAGAAAACTTGGCTCTAACAAAATATCAAGAACACTATTTCCTACAGCCATTCCAAGAAGATTTCCTCCAAAGGTTGAACCATGTGTCCCAAGTGTCATGCTTTTTGCAACTTTATCCGTTGCAAGGCAAGCGCCTAATGGAAATCCCCCTCCTAATCCTTTTGCGAGGGTAAGAATATCAGGTGTGACATCACTCCATTCATAAGCAAAAAGCTTTCCTGTTCGTCCTATACCCGTTTGGACTTCATCTAAAATCAATAATAGACCATTATCATCGCATATTTTGCGCAAAAATCTTAAATATTCATGAGGGACCGTTCGTATTCCTCCTTCTCCTTGAATAGGTTCAATAAGAATAGCGGCGGTATTTTTATTAATAGAATTACACAAAGCGATTTCATCACAAAAAGGTACTTGAATAAATCCACCAGCTTTAGGTCCAAAGCCTTCAAGATATTTTTCATGCCCAGTCGCAGCAAGTGCTGCAAGTGTACGTCCATGAAATGCCCCTTCAAAAGTAATTATTTCAATGCGTTCTGAATGACCAGCAGCATAGTAATAATGACGTGCCGTTTTGAATGCGCACTCCAATGCTTCAGTACCTGAATTGCAGAAAAAAACCTTATCCGCAAAACTATTTGCACAAAGCCGCGTGGCAAGAGATGCTTGTTCAGGAGATTGAAAAATATTAGAAACATGCCAAAGTTTTTCAGCTTGTATTTTGAGCGTATCAACCAATTTTGGATGTGAATACCCTAATGCATTAACAGCAATGCCAGATGTGAAATCAAGATAATGTTCTCCTTTATCGGAAATAAGCCATACACCATGCCCCTGTTCAAAATGCAAATTCCGTCGTGCGAAGCATTCATAAAGTGGTTGTATAGAGACAGCATCCATCATAATTCCCTTTATATTTTAACCTTTTCAATATATATACAAAGCAACACTACAAATAAAACAGCATGGTACATTTCGTTACGGTGCTTTCAACATTTCATTACGATTAGTGATTACACCTATAGAATAGATCATTACACCAATTGAAAAAAAGTCAATGAAGGTTCTACAAATAAGCATTTTGGGAAAAAACCTTAAACAAAAGTGAAAGTTTAACCTATGATTGATTTGCAAGTTGGGGAAAACATTCTAAATAAACTCTTCAAGAGGTAAAGACTCTTGTCATAGAGTGAGTGCATATTGTAATTTACAATATAATAAGCAAGATGATGTGTTTTGATTTGTAAGTCCACAGGTTGGATGATTTTCTTGTGCTCGTTTAGAGTGTAAAGTTCTTTCATTCAGCGTAATGAAAACATTATTTAAACATTTGAAGATGCAACGGGGGAGAGCATCTTAGTGACGTAATCGGAATGGAGTGCTGGTATGGGTTGGACATGTGAACGCGTTGAGCTTCTTAAAAAGCTTTGGAGTGAAGGGTTAAGTGCAAGTCAAATTGCTGCTCAATTAGGTGGGGTCAGCAGAAATGCAGTCATCGGCAAAGTACATCGATTAAAGTTACCAGGACGTGGTAAGACAGCTCAAGGAAGCACGCGTGCGCAAAAAACTCCCGTGGGAAGCAGCAGCCCATCATCTCCACGTGTGCGTCGCAACACATCCACGGTATCGCCAATAAACACATCATCTGTAAGTATTGAAGAAACAGCTTTAAAGACAGAATTTGTAGTGGAAGATGTAAGAGAAGTTGATATGTCCACAAAATCCAATGTAGTGGTGCCTATATCACGTCAACTTAATCTTCTACAATTGAGTGAAAATACATGTAGATGGCCGGTTGGCGATCCATTATCAGCAGATTTTCATTTTTGTGGTGCAGATTCTGATGAAAGTAGCCCCTATTGTGCCTTTCATGCTAAGCTAGCATTTCAACCAATATCTGAAAGACGTCGGATAAGAGTGTAATATCCTCAATTGAATCTCGTATTTTACGTCTTCTGCGCTTCGTTATTAAATTTTAATTATCGAATTATTATGAGAACGAAATTTGATGGAGCTTTTAATGAATGAAAAAATTTCTTCATGAAATTATTCAACGAAACTGTATCTTTTGATGCTACTGCGCAGCTATGTGTTGTAAAGTTATATTCTTGTTTATTTTCACGATTCTCTTTAATTTAGTTGTACTGCTGTTAACACTATCCATAGCAATGTCTTTTGAATAATACAGTTCTCTATTTCTCATGTTTTTATTCTTCGTGTATTTAATAGAGTAATGCTGTGGTTTATAAAAATAATTTATCGCTTTGCAACCTGAATGAGATCCATCTATATCTCTCTCATTTTAAGTCCTCTTATATTGAATCGATCAAAATCTTTCGTTTGGGCGTCACGAGCGAGATGAGAACTGCGGAGAGTAAAAACACTTAAAGAAAAGCATGCCTCTGTATAAACGCTTTAAAATACCAATGACTTAAAGGGTTGTTGCAACATTGGGAGATGGCAAAGTGTATGATGATGCCAGCTTACTCTTTTACTAAGCATAAAGATAGGGGGGGTGCTTCATGGATTTATCATTATACCCTTCACGGATACTGTCGCAAAATAAGCTTGAGAGCGTTGAAAGATGTTTCTTTAAAACAAGCCTGTGGATATATTCAATTCAATGTCGTTCTGTTTTGCGTGAGGGATGTGCCCCGTTAACGAATGCTATAAACAAAAGCGTGAAGCAATACGTAGAATGTAAAATAATATCTTTATAATTCTTTATAAAAAATTATAACGAAGGGAATATTGTATTCAAGGCTCTTACGAAATATACGAAAACAATAAATTATAAGTATAAATAAATATTAAACCTGAAACGACCATAATGACATCACATTCCTTCTCCCGACATAAAACGGCGCAACCAAACATAAAGCGCACCTTCTCCGCCATGCTGACGTGCTGCTTGCTCAAACGCGTGGACATAATATCGAAAAGCTGGTGTTGATAACCAATACGGAACAAATCTATACAAAGCTCCATCACTCCCAACGGATCGTCCTTTTCCTGTAATCACAAGGACATAACGCAATCCTCTCTGCTGAGAGGATTGTAGAAATTTTTTTAAGAAAAAATAAGCTTCTTCCTGCATATAACCATGAAGATCAAGACGCGCCTCAAGAGGATAACGACCTTGGGAAATTTTACGATATGCAACATGATCGAAGAAATGAATCTTTTGTGCTTGTGTAACTGCCCTCTTTTCTCTTTTAATAATTGTCGAGGGTTGTTGATTTTCCTGAGACAATGAGGAGATTTGAGTTACAGGTTGATTTTTATCATTAATATTTGCAATAATTTCTGAAGTAGAAGAGAGCATCTTACCGTGAAGCGGTGTTATCGTACGACACACCATCTCCCATAAAAGGCGATCTTGTGAAGCCAATAAATCTCTTTTTTGTCTCCATTTACTTGAGGACATTTTAATTTCTCATAAATCATTGAATGCTTATGGAAGAAAAACAAAAAATATTTTAATTTTCATTTTCTGTAGCAAAAAGCTTCCAGTTGGGATCTGACGATAAACTATTGCGAACAAAAGTCCAAATATCTCTGATTTCTACAATAGCATCAGGATCACCGTCTATACGCTCGCCCTGTTCATTATAAGTAACAGAAATCATCTCACTGACAATACGTATCGTTAAAAGTTCATCCTTTTCTTGTATTGCCGCCGCAATAAATTCGATCTTATTAATTCCAACAAAAGTGAATTCTATTCTTTCTTTATTTTTTTCTCGTTGCTCAATAGCCGTACAAAAACTCTCAAAAACATCCTGACAAAGCAAGCTTTTAAGCTGATTGCGATCACCTTTGGCAAAAGCTGTTACAATCATTTCATAAGCAATTTGCGCACCTTTTATAAAAAGTTGAGGAGAAAAATGAGAATCAATTCTATGCAATTCCCGCAAATTTTTATTCAAAAGACTCCCCTCCGGTGAAATTTTATCAATTTCACTAAAGTCGTCTTTTTGTGAATTTTTCTGATGAGGGAACGAAACAATATTATCAGCCGTTTCTGCTTCAACCTGTTTTTTAGAACGACGTGAATAAGGATCAAAGGGTGGCTTTTCAAACCCAATTCGTTTCCCTAATACATTACGGAGTTGTACAAAAATAACAACCATAACAACAAGAGCTATGACAAGTATAACGTCAAATTCCATAGGCGCTGTCAATCTCCAAAGCTTAAGTCTCTAATAAACATTGCAGTCAATACCATTTATCAATAAATATGTAAAATAAGGAATCTTATCATTCAAATATTTTTATAGATTTTGTATTTAAACGGAGTGCTCTTAAGAATTTCTCCCCCTACTCATCCAGAAGGAAATTTTCATGTGATAAAACTTTATTCTATAAATCCTCGTTTTTTTGTTGTTATCTTTCTTTGCATTCTTTTAATCGAGATTGCTGGTTTTATCTTTGTTGGTCAAGAAATTGGTATTTTGGCAACTTTGAGTTTGGTTATTCTCACAACCATAGTTGGGGTTGTTTTATTGCGAATTCAAGGGATTAGCCTTTTAAAAAATATACAAACTGAACTTGTCCAAGGACGCACATTAGAGAATAATATTATTAATGATGCTTTCATCATCTTTAGTGCAATTTTACTTATTCTTCCCGGCTTTGTAAGTGATTTCTTGGGAATATTACTTCTTATTAAACCAATTCGCTCTGTTGCTTGGCATTTCTTTATATCATTAAAAAACAAAATGAATCCCAATACTAAAAGAAAAAATGACTCTGAAAAAATAATTGATCTTAAAGCAGAAGATTACACAATTCATGATACGACAGAATCTCCATGGCGCAAAAATGATGATAACCATTGAAATGCCTAAAAAATCTGCAACAAACTAAAAAAATATTCAAGATAAAGAGCGCATTTCTTGCAACCTTTTGCAAGGCGTGATAACCAATCTGGCCTTTAGATCTAAAATAAATTATACATATTATAATAAGAGAGGTTCGTCGTATGGCCGAAGGTGAAATGAATAACAGTGGTGGAGAGCCGGTTTTTGCTGTATTAACTCAATATTTAAAAGATTTATCATTCGAAAATCCAGGTGCTCCTCGTTCATTGCGTGCACGTGAAAAATCACCACAAATTGATATCAATATTAACGTCAATGCTAACCCAATTGGTGATGACAATTATGATGTCGTTTTGTCTCTCTCCGTCAAAGCCAATGATGAAACTGAAACCTTATTTCATGTAGAATTGATTTACGGTGGTGTTTTTCACCTTAAAAACATTCCACAAGAACATGTTATGCCTCTGGTCTTTATTGAATGTCCCCGTCTTTTATTTCCATTTGCTCGCCAAATTATATCTGATGCTACTCAAAACGGTGGCTTTCCACCTTTGTGGATTGATCCTATTGATTTTGCAGCACTCTTCCAAAAGCGTCTTTCTGAAGAACAAAAAGACAGTCAAATACAGCCTTCTTAAAAAGTTTATTCTTTTGTTATTAAAAAGCCCCTTGATATATTCTTGGTATAGTAGGGGCTTTTTTCCTTTAGACGACTTTTGCGGCATGATAAGCCGCAAGCATTGCAATATTGACAACATCTGTATCGCTTCCACTAAATGGTACAATTTGGACAGATTTTTCCAATCCAATTAAAATAGGACCAATGATGGTTGCTTCACCAAGTTCTTGTAACATTTTGCTTGCAATGGAAGACGCGTGATATCCAGGCATAACCAAAATGTTAGCGGGCTCCGTTAATCCCATAAATGGATATTGCTGCATCAATTGGGAATTGAGTGCCACATCAGCACTCATTTCTCCATCAAACTCAAAGTCAACTTTGCGTTCATGCAAAATATTAATCGCATCCTGAATTTGCTGCGTCGTCTGCCCTTTCATATAAGCAAATGTAGAAAATGCTAAAAATGCTACCCGTGGTTGATATCCAAATCCTCGCACAAATGAAGCTGCTTGTTCCGCTATATCCGCAAGTTCTTCAGCATTAGGATTTTCATAAACGGCTGTATCCGTAATAAACACAATTCGTCCACGGCAAATAGCCATTGAAATACCAATCAATCGTTCTTTTGGTTTTTCATCAATTGCACGACGTATATCGATTAACGCTGTTTCATAATTGCGTGTCACCCCTGTAACCATTGCATCAGCATCTCCTAGTGCCACCATACACGCAGCAAAATAATTGCGATCATTATTGATACGATGATGACAATCACGCAACAGCCAGCCTTGACGCTGCATCTTTTTATAAAGATAATTCGCATAAGCATCTGTACGGCAAGAAAGCTTAGCATTCATAATAGAAATACCTTCACGCTCCAGATCAATTCCAGCGATAACAGCCGCTTCTCTTACTTGCTCTTCACGACCAACCAAAATCGCTTGTCCTAATTTTTGATGGACATAGGAAACGGCTGCCCGCATAACTTGCTCTTCTTCACCTTCTGCAAAGACAATTTGTTTTGGCGCTTGACGAACATGGTTATAAACCCCACGCATCATCGAGGAAGTAGGATCACGTCTCGCATTCAAATCGCGCTCATAGGCCTCTAAATCATCTATGTTCTTTTGCGCAACACCGCTTTCCATTGCTGCTTTTGCTACCGCTATTGAAACAACCGTAAATAAACGCGGATCAAAAGGAACAGGGATGATATAATTAGGACCAAATTTTAATCGCTTTCCATGATAAGCTTCTGCAACGCTGTCAGGCACTTCTTCATGCGCTAAATTAGCAAGAGCCTTTGCCGCAGCAATCTTCATGTCTTCATTAATAACTCTTGCACGCACATCAAGCGCACCACGAAATATATAAGGAAAACAGAGAACATTATTAATCTGATTTGGATAATCGGAACGTCCTGTTGCGACAATGGCATCATGACGCACTTGCATAACCTCTTCCGGCGTAATTTCTGGATCGGGATTAGCCATAGCAAAAATGATCGGCTGGGGTGCCATGGATCTTACCATTTCAGGAGTAAGAGCACCTTTAGCAGAAACCCCAAAAAATATATCTGCACCTTCCATTGCTTCCATAAGCGTACGTTTATCTGTTTGAATAGCATGCGCAGATTTCCACTGATTCATTCCCTCTTTGCGGCCTTCATAGACCACACCCTTTGTATCACATAATATGATATTTTCGGAACGAAAGCCCATCGCTTTAATCAGTTCAATACAAGCAATTCCTGCAGAACCAGCACCATTACAGACTAACCGCGTATTTTGCATATCGCGCCCTGTTAAAGTCAAAGCGTTGAGAACACCAGCAGCAACAATAATTGCTGTACCATGTTGATCGTCGTGAAAAACAGGTATATTCATTACCTCGCGTAAGCGGCTTTCAATCATAAAGCACTCTGGCGCCTTAATGTCTTCAAGATTAATTCCACCAAAAGAAGGTTCTAAATGGCGCACCAAATTGATAAAACTTTCTGTATCGTTTATATCAATTTCTAAATCAATGGAATCAATATCCGCAAAACGCTTAAACAGCACTGCTTTTCCTTCCATGACCGGCTTAGAAGCAAGTGCACCTAAATTGCCTAACCCTAAAATAGCTGTACCATTTGAAATAACAGCAACAAGATTGCCTTTTGCTGTATAATCATAAGCTAGCGCTGGATTTTGAGCAATTGCCTTAACTGGAACGGCAACACCTGGTGAATAAGCAAGTGCTAAATCATGCTGTGTTGCCATAGACTTTGTTGCAACAATCTCAAGCTTTCCTGGTCGACCACGACTATGAAAATCTAGAGCTTCTCTTTCGCTCGCACTGTAAACAGTTTGAGATATTTTCTGATCTTGCTCGCTCTTTTTCATCTCACTTTATTTTCTCCAAAAACAGTGTAAATTTTGCTTGATAATGCGTATAGTCATTAAATCTGATTCATATATTAGAAATCGCTATTCTTGCCTTAGCAAATCTGATGATGCGTTGCAATTTAGAGATAAATAGATATTGAAGTAAATAAAAAAGAGTAAAAACTTCACTTAAAGGAAACAGGCCTCGTACAAATGGATAAAAAAAACAATCATAAAAATAATTTAATTCCACAGCCTGCCTCCTCATCTGCTTCCTCTCAAGAACGTCTTACACCTATGATGGAGCAGTACATAGAAATCAAAGCCGTCCATCATGATTCCCTTCTCTTTTACCGAATGGGGGATTTTTATGAATTATTTTTTAATGATGCGATTGAAGCTGCTCAGGCTTTAGGAATCACACTCACAGCACGCGGAAAACATTTAGGACAAGATATTCCTATGTGCGGTGTTCCCGTTCATGCTGCTGATGATTATTTACAAAAACTGATTGCTTGTGGTTACCGAGTTGCTGTTTGTGAACAAATAGAAGATCCTGCTGAAGCAAAAAAACGTGGCTCAAAATCTGTTGTTCGGCGTGATGTTGTTCGCCTTGTAACACCTGGAACGATAACAGAAGAAAAGCTCCTTGATCCAACACGCGCAAATTATTTGATGACACTTTCCCGTATAAAAACTAGCGATGGAGAGGAATTTGCTCTTTCTTGGATTGATATCTCAACAGGCATATTTCGTGTAACAGAAAGCCGCCAAGAAAAACTTTTAGCAGATATTATGCGTGTTGATCCACAAGAAATCATTGTTGCTGATTCATTTTTTCATGATAAATCTCACAAGTCACTTTTTAGTATTCTTGATCGTATCGTTTCACCTCAACCTGCTTGTCTCTTTGATGCACTCACCGCTGAACGCGATATTTGCAATTATTTTAAACTATCAACTCTTGAAGGCGTTGCCGATTATTCACGTTCCGAACTCTCTGCAATTGTAGCTGCTATTCGTTATATCGAAAAAACACAAATCACGCATCGCCCTCCCCTCATGCAGCCTGAGCGCCAAAATGAAAGTGCGACTCTTTTTATTGATGCCGCAACCAGATTAAGCCTTGAACTTATTCGTACGACATCAGGTCAACGGGATGGAAGTTTATTAAAAGCTATTGATCGCACTGTAACAGGAGGAGGATCACGCCTTCTTATTGACCGCCTTATTGCTCCCCTCACCACTCCTTCGGCTATTGATACGCGTTTGGATTCTATCGATTTTTTTCTACGTAATCCTTCTCTTGCAGAAGCGATAAAGCTTATTTTAAAGGGGGGACCAGATATGCCCCGCGCCGTTTCACGTTTGGCTCTTGGACGAGGAGGTCCCCGTGATATGGCGACAATCCAGCGTGGCTTTGAAATCATTCGTGAATTGCATCAACTTCTTGATAATGAGCTTCTGCCTCAAGAAATAAGTGATGTACAACAGGTGTTCTCAAAATTACCCACAGCGTTATACTTTCATTTAGAACAGGCATTAGCTGATGATCTCCCACTCCTTAAACGTGATGGTGGTTTTATTCGTTCTAATTATCATAAAGAGCTCGATGAAATGCGTGCTTTACGTGATGAATCTCGCCGTGTCATTGCTGAACTTCAAGCGCAATATGCCCAAGAAACAGATATTAAGACGCTTAAAATAAAGCATAATAATATTCTAGGTTATTTCATTGAAGTAACCAGCACACAAGCATCTTCCCTTACAAATAATCCACAAGCTAAAGCGCGTTTTATTCATCGGCAAACAATGGCAAACGCTATGCGTTTTACGACAACAGAGCTCGCTGACCTTGAAAGCCGTATTGCCCATGCTGCCAATCACGCATTGACACTTGAACTAGAGATTTTTGATATTCTCGTTCAGGAAATTACCGAACAAGTTGATTTTATTCGTAAAGCCTCTGAAGCACTTGCTATTTTAGATGTCTCTGTCGCTTTAGCATATCTTGCTGAAGAACAAGGATATTGCCGCCCTAAAATTGATCTTTCACTTACCTTTCATATTACAGCAGGACGCCATCCTGTCGTCGAGCAAGCACTCCGCAAACAAGCAGCAGAACCTTTTATTGCCAATAATTGTGATCTCTCTGTGCAAGAAAATCAGCAATATGCAGCAATCTGGCTGTTGACAGGGCCTAATATGGGAGGAAAATCAACTTTTTTGCGGCAAAATGCTCTTATTGCTATTATGGCGCAAATGGGGTCCTTCGTTCCAGCAACTTCAGCACATATTGGTGTCGTTGATCGCCTATTTAGTCGCGTTGGGGCTTCCGATGATCTTGCACGGGGGCGCTCAACCTTTATGATGGAAATGGTTGAAACAGCAACGATTCTCAATCATGCTAGCCACCATTCCCTTGTTATTCTTGATGAAATAGGACGTGGAACATCAACCTTTGATGGACTTTCTATTGCTTGGGCTGCTGTTGAATATCTCCATGAAGTTAACCATTGTCGTGCTATTCTTGCTACCCATTTTCATGAAATGACTGCACTTACCGAAAAACTTGACAGACTGCATAATGTAACCATGAAAGTCAAAAATTGGGATGGTGATGTAGTTTTTCTTCATGAGGTCACACCAGGAGCCGCTGACCGTTCCTATGGTGTACAAGTCGCAAAGCTTGCTGGACTTCCCCCAGCCGTTATTACACGAGCAACAGATGTACTCCATCAATTAGAACAAGGCGAAATGGCTGGAAAAGGACATAAACTCATTGATGATTTACCACTCTTTTCTCTTAAAGCAACATCTCCCGTCAATGAAGCAAAAAACAAACATTGTATACTTCACGAAGCTTTAAAAAATATTCATCCCGATGAACTCTCTCCTAAACAAGCTTTAGAAGCAATTTACCACCTCAAACAGCTTGAAAAGAGTAACCCTTTATAGAAAACAGATGTTATTTTTTATTAAAAAACCTTCTTAATAGGAGATAACGTAACCATTTTTGATATACCACAGCATAAACAGTTATTTATCGTATTCCCATCGCTTTTCTACATAATATATTTTGTAAGTATAATTGCCTATAGAAGCAAAACCATATGCATTATATTTCATATTCCCTTAGATTAATATTGGCTCTTATACAAAAAATTGGTCAAGATCGACTATTTTTACAAGATAGTCGTTTTTTGTAAAGATTGTCATGAAATCTCCTCCACCTTGCAAATACGCCATATTTAGTGAATTATGCTTTTTCACGATCGATATTATTGTTATCATAGCAACATTTCTAGTTTAAAGCTGTTGGTGTTGGGATACCATCCCATTTTGCATAATAAATTCATGGATAATGGGTCTCGTATTTTCTTCACATTTTAAGCTATAAAGAGCTCTTTTACTGTTTCATATGGAACATATAATCAGATATATCATAGCAGCATTTTATTTTCCTAAATATCCTTAAACTCCTTCTTACATCTCAAAGGATAAAGATTTTCATTCGAATCAAGTCTGCAAACAATCCAGATTCTAAGGAATTTATCTTGACTTTCTAGTCATGTGATTCACTTAAACTAAAAGCTTTACAAACAAGTCTAAGAATATTCACCACGCACTAAGAAACACTTAATATTTAAGGAGGATGCCGTATATCACAGTCCTAAATGACAGTGTTTTACGGTACAACAAGATAATGCCACCAGTACAATAAATATCTTCCATAAATATGAGAACAGGAAATTGTAATTTCGTATAAGATTGGAATATGATATGAAAAGTAATGATACTGTATCTATCTTTATCTGTCTTACATAGCTGCTAAAATAAGCAATCCGCAGCTGCTTTTAGTTGTATTGATAGCTTTTTAATCATACTCATCCATGACTCGAAATATTCTGATAGGTTCATAAACTCATAAAATAATTAGCTTAGAATATCGTGCAAAAGATGCAAAAAATCAGAGTACTGTCTCTATTTGACTCATCAAATATTACGTACTGCACCTTTTGAAGCAGATGTAGTCATCGCTGCATAAGCTTTGAGAGCCTTTGAAACTTTACGCTGACGCTTCTCAATCGGTTGCCAAGCGCCTTTTCCTTTTGCTTCCATCTTAGCACGGCGCTGCTTCATCTCAACGTCATCCACCAACATATGAATTCTACGATTTGGAATATCAATTTCTATGATATCCCCTTCTTCCACTAACGCAATTTCTCCTCCTTCCGCAGCTTCTGGTGAAATATGTCCTATCGAAAGCCCTGAACTTCCTCCTGAAAAACGTCCATCCGTAACAAGTGCACAAACCTTGCCTAATCCTTTAGATTTGAGATAACTCGTTGGATAAAGCATTTCTTGCATTCCAGGTCCACCACGTGGACCTTCATAACGGATTAAAACAATTTCACCTGTTTTAATCTTATCAGTTAATATAGCTGAAACAGCTGAATCTTGGCTTTCAAAAATTCTTGCCGGACCTTTAAAAGTTAAAATTGATTGATCAACGCCTGCTGTTTTTACAATACAGCCATCTTTTGCAAGATTTCCATAAAGAACTGCCAATCCTCCATCTTGTGAATATGCATGTTCTCTATTGCGAATCACACCTTTTTCACGATCAAGATCAAGGGTCTCATAGCGACAAGATTGGCTAAAAGCTGTTTGTGTCGGAATACCACCTGGAGCAGCACGATAAAATGCACGAACTGTTGGCTCATTAGTTTGCTTTACATCCCAGCGGTAAAGAGCTTCTTTCATTGTTTTTGCATGAACCGTATAAGTTGATGTATCAATGAGTCCCGCCGCATCCAGTTCGCCTAAAAGCCCCATAATACCACCAGCGCGATGAACATCTTCCATATGTACATTTGCAACAGCAGGAGCAACCTTACATAAAACAGGAACACGACGTGAAAGATGATCAATATCCGTCATGGTAAAATCCACCTCACCTTCTTGCGCCGCGGCTAAAAGATGCAGTACTGTATTGGTTGATCCCCCCATGGCAATATCAACGGTCATTGCATTTTCAAAAGCCTTGCGTGAAGCAATAGAGCGTGGCAAAACTGTTTCATCATCATTTTCATAATAACGCTTAACCAATGCAACAATCTGTTTTCCAGCTTCTTCGAAAAGCATCCGTCGATCTGCATGTGTTGCTAACATTGATCCATTTCCAGGAAGAGAAAGCCCCAATGCTTCCGTTAAGCAATTCATGGAGTTGGCCGTAAACATTCCTGAACAAGAACCACATGTAGGACAAGCTGCACGCTCCATTTCAGCAACTTCTTCTTCTGAATTTTGTTCTGAAGCTGCTGCAACCATGGCATCGACCAAATCAACCCTTAGATCTTGATCCTTCCATTTAATCTTACCTGCTTCCATAGGACCGCCAGAAACAAAGATTGTCGGAATATTCAACCGTAAAGCAGCTATTAACATACCAGGCGTAATTTTGTCACAATTAGAAATACAGACAAGTGCATCCGCACAATGTGCATTAACCATATACTCTACAGAATCAGCAATGATTTCACGTGAGGGCAAAGAATAGAGCATTCCATCGTGCCCCATCGCAATTCCATCATCTACAGCAATGGTATTAAATTCTTTCGCAACACCACCGGCAACAGCTATCTGTTGTGCGACTAATTGCCCAAGATCTTTTAAATGGACATGCCCTGGTACAAATTGTGTAAAAGAATTCGCAATCGCAATAATGGGTTTACCAAAATCAGTATCTTTCATCCCTGTTGCACGCCAAAGTCCGCGGGCTCCTGCCATATTACGCCCGTGGGTTGATATTCTTGAACGGTAAGAAGGCATTATTTTTTTCCCCTCAAATAATTCCATTTTGCTTGTTGTGCTGTAACTTCATTATAAAAACAAGAGCTTTAATATTTAAAAGAGCAAAATACCTCGTACTGAGGCATTTGAAGCACAAAATTAAAAGCTCTGCATAAACTTTTTCATAAAGCCTTTGTTTTTTTCTTACCTGTTAATCAACATCTAATCCCTGTGCAAGTCCACATTTGAGACAAATATCAAAACGCTTCAGTGTGGAACGAACTGTTCCAGATTTTTGTATGCCAGATTTGGTCAGTATATTGCATCTATCTGTTTGCGTAATTTCTGGAACAAGAAGACAGCCTCATTTGGAAAGAATATAAAGGCATCGTGGTAAAAATCTATCATCTCCTTACAATTCAGCTTTACACCTTTCAAACGCATTCATAGAAATATCTTTTAAATAATTATGACGCATTATCTCATGCTTTTGTTTTTACACTCTTCAATAGAGCTACTCCCCTCAGGAAGAACAAAACACACCAAACAAAATACACCAAACAAAATACACTTGTATAGCCTTTATGTACTCATTTTAAAGAGACATCTTTCAATGTAACTCGAGCCCATTTCACGATAGCGCCCATGAATGGTATAACAGCCCCCGTGAATAATATAAATCTATAAGGGACATCTTCACACTTATGAAGAAGAAAACTGACACCATCATACATTTTTTCATCCCCATATTGTGAATGTCTTTGGTAATTGAGACAATTAAAAAGAGATATTTTTATTCCTTTCTTCAAGTGTTTTTATCCACATGGCTCTCCCTGCTTATGACATCAAGCAAGTGACTTTAATTGTTTCAATATAAGAAGATCTCAAATGAGAGAACCTTATGATATTCGGGACTCTCATTCCAGTTATAAAAAATTAATTATGAATATAAATCAATACTTAATCTAATTATAACCCACATTACACCCTTTACGAAAAAACAGATAGAATTTATAAAAGAGTACAGCTTTTTCTCGTAAGGTAATCTAGTGCAGAGTTACAATTTGTAGTTCATGCTCATTGGCTCCAGCAAGAGCGATAGAACGCTCATCGGATAAAATGATAGGATAACCTGTTTCACCAAAGAGAGCCCATATCGTAATGCCTGGGGTCATCGGTGGAAGATCTGGAAAGTTTTTAGCCAGATCATCTGTACAAACTTTTTTTAAATAGGCAATCTGTCCCGCATCAGAGTAGGATGTGTTCTGAAACGACAAGTTTTGTTTATGTTCTCCCATTTCACTGTTCCTTTACGCCTTAACTTTTATGACTCACCACTACTGACTTTAATTGGAATCTGTTTTATTTCTTTTTTTAATTTTGGTTGATACAGATTAATTGATAAAAGACCATTTTTCAACTCTGCATTTGTAACATGCATCCCTTCCGCGAGAACAAAGGTTCGCTGGAATTGTCGCGCAGCTATACCGCGATATAAATATTGATGATTTTGGTTGTCTGTTTGTTTACCATGAATAACCAATTGATTATCATCAAGCAAAATATTAAGATGGTTAATCTTAAATCCAGCAACAGCCAAAGTTATCCGGATATGATTTGCATCATCATTTTTATGCAAACGTTCAATGTTATAGGCTGGGTAAGCCTCATCAGCTTTACCGATACGTTGCAATATTTTTTCTACGGTTTCAAACCCTAAAAGAAAGGGATTGGAGAAAGGCGTCACATGTGTCATTCATGAGTATCCTCTTTAAAACGGCTTTACTTGACCAAACTCTATAAAAGTGTTCGCTGCATTTCTCTCATATGGCGAGCGTGAATGATAACTTCAAGAGAGAAGATTTAAGAGTGTTCAATGCCTCAACGTACCATAAAATTGTCAAAAGTGCGAAATTTATCTGGTATATTATATAATGAAAATGAAATTGCAGAAATATTTCGCCGTTTTTCTGTGCAACGCCCAGCGCCTAAGAGTGATCTTATCTATACAAATATTTTTACGCTTTTAGTTGCCGTTGTGCTTTCGGCTCAAGCGACAGATGTAAGCGTTAATAAAGCGACAAAAGAATTATTTCGCCTTGCTGATCAACCGGAAAAAATGGTTGCATTAGGAGAAGAAGAAATAGCACATCATATCCGTTCAATTGGTCTTTGGCGTGCAAAAGCACGTAATGTTTATGCGCTTTGCAACTATTTAATTGATTATTATGGCGGTCAAGTACCCGATACGCGTGAAGCACTCATGGCCCTTCCTGGAGTAGGGCGCAAAACGGCTAATGTGGTCTTGAATGTTGCTTTTGGTCAACCTACATTGGCAGTAGATACACATATTTTTCGCTTAAGCAATCGTCTTGGTTTAGCGCCTGGCAAAACACCAGAAATTGTTGAGAAAAAATTATTAAAGATTATACCGGTTCATTATATTCGCCATGCACATCATTGGCTGATTTTACATGGTCGCTATATTTGTCAAGCCCGTAAACCACAATGTACGCAATGCATTATTGCCGATTTATGTAAAGCAGCCATCAAAACAAATGCAATTCCAGCACCTTTAGTTGAGCTTCAAGGCAATGGAGCGCCGATTTTTTTGTAATACAGTCTTGCAATTTTGTGTATACTAGCTTATGAAAACGTCTTTAAGAGCCGCCCGGCAGGGCATGCCGTGGCTGTTTAAATGCTTGTTCAAGCGTTGGTCCGCTTGAGTAAATAAAATTTTTGATTGAATAAATTAATGTACGGAGTAGCAAAATGCCCAAGATGAAGACCAAATCATCCGCTAAAAAGCGGTTTAAAATCACTGCGTCAGGCAAAATTAAAGTAGCAGCTGCCGGTAAGCGCCACGGCATGATTAAGCGTTCGAATAAATTTATTCGCGATGCACGTGGAACAATGGTTTTGTGTGAACAAGATGCTAAAAAAGTCATTCAGCATTATTTGCCGAATGGTATTTAAACCTTACGCTTTTGATTTTGAGGAGATTATAATATGGCTCGTGTGAAAAGAGGTGTGACAGCACACGCTAAGCACAAAAAAGTTCTTAAACAGGCTGAAGGTTTTTACGGTCGTCGTAAAAATACCATTCGTGCAGCTAAAGCAGCGGTTGATCGTTCAAAGCAATACGCTTATCGTGATCGCAAAAATAGAAAACGTACTTTCCGTGCTTTGTGGATTCAGAGGATTAATGCGGCTGTTCGTGCAGAAGGTTTAACTTATGGACGTTTTATTGATGGCTTATCAAAAGCTGGTATTGAAGTTGATCGTAAAGTTCTTTCAGATATAGCAATCCACGAGGCGGAAGCATTTTCTGCTTTAGTTGCATCGGCAAAAAAAGCTTTAGAATATTTAAAAGATACGACACCTAATGCTTTCGAAGGCGCTGTCAAATAAGCCAGTCGTGTTCTCTTAAAGCATTCATTTATTTGAGGTCCCGTGCTGGCTATTGCAAGTGCGGGTTTTTCTTTATTAAAAAATAGGCAAAAATATGAATGATATTGAGCGTCTGGAACAAGAAATTTGTTTAGCCTTAGAGGCAGCAGGTGATGAAAAAGCTCTTGAAGAAGTGCGTATTGCAGCATTGGGTAAAAAAGGTAGTATCTCTGAAAAATTAAAAGAATTAGGAAAAATGGATGCTGGCGAGCGTCATAAAGTTGGACCAGTTCTTAATGGATTAAAAAATCGTATTTTAGAATTATGGGCGCAAAAGCGTGATCTTCTGAAAAGACAGGCAATGGATGCCCGTCTTTCTCGTGAAACAGTTGATGTTACCTTGCCTATTCGCTCTTCACCTATAGAACGGGGACGCATTCATCCTATTTCACAAGTGATTGAGGAAATTATTGCCATTTATACGAAGTTGGGTTTTTCTCTTGCAGAGGGACCTGATATTGAAACAGACTATTATAATTTTACGGCATTGAATTTTCCTGAAGGGCATCCAGCACGCGAAATGCATGATACCTTCTTTTTTGATGTTGATAAAATGGGAGAACGAAAATTATTGCGGACCCATACATCACCTGTACAAATTCGCACACTAGAAAGACAAAAAGCACCGATACGGATCATTATTCCTGGAAAAACTTACCGCATGGATTCGGATGCAACACATTCTCCCATGTTCCATCAGGTAGAAGGTCTTGTCATCGATAAAACCTCCACCATTGCCCATATGATGTGGCTACATGAAACCTTTTGTAAAGAATTTTTTGAAGTTCCCTCTGTAAAAATGCGTTTTCGTCCCTCTTTTTTCCCTTTTACCGAGCCATCTATGGAAGTGGATATTCAATGTGATCGTTCTGGTTCAGACGTAAAGTTCGGAGAAGGGCAGGATTGGTTGGAAATTTTAGGATGCGGAATGGTGCACCCTCATGTGTTGAAAAATGTTGGCTTAGATCCCGATGAATATCAAGGCTTTGCATGGGGAATGGGCATTGATCGTATTGCCATGTTGAAATACGGTATGCCTGATTTGCGGGCTTTTTTTGATGCTGATCTGCGTTGGTTAGACCACTATGGCTTTCGTTTCTTTGATATGCCTGCTTTTTTTCCTAATAGATAATGTGTGATCTTAGTCATCGCTTTCATGTGAGGTTTTAAAATGAAATTTACATTGTCGTGGTTAAAAGATCACTTAGAGACAAATGCATCTTTGGATGAAATTTGTGAGAAACTAACAGCTATCGGTCTTGAAGTTGACTCCGTTGATGATCGATCTTCTTTAAAAGGTTTTGTGATTGCAAAAGTTTTAACAGCAATAAAGCATCCTGATGCAGATAAACTCCAGATTCTGTCCGTCGATACAGGGACTTCCACACCTGTTCAAGTTGTCTGTGGAGCACCAAATGCGCGTGCAGGTCTTATTGGTGTTCTGGCACTACCAGGTACTTATATTCCAGGACTTGATGTAACATTATCTGTAGGAAAAATCCGTGGTGTTGAAAGTTTTGGGATGATGTGTTCACAAGCAGAGCTTGAATTATCGAATGAGCATGATGGGATTATTGAACTTCCAGAAGATAGTCCTATTGGAGGTTCATTTGCAGCTTATGCTGGTTTAGATGATCCGGTCATTGATATTGGTTTGACCCCTAATCGTTCCGATTGCACAGGTGTTCGTGGTATTGCCCGTGATCTTGCCGCTACAGGAATCGGACAATTAAAAGAATTGTCTTTACCAAAATTTGAGCCTTCCTTTGAAACACCTCTCGATGTTTCATTAGATTTTTCGCAAGATTCATCATTATGTTTAGGTTTTGCTTGGCGTGAAGTACGCAATGTTCAAAATGGCGAATCACCCCAGTGGATGCAACAGCGTTTGAATGCAATTGGTTTGAGACCGATTAATGCGCTTGTTGATATGACCAATTACATCAGTTTTGACCTTGGTCGTCCACTCCATGTTTTTGATGCAGATAAAATTAAAGGTAATTTGTGTGTACGTTGTGCGCGTGAGGGAGAACAGCTTCAAGCCCTGAACGGAAAAATCTATCATTTGGGCGCTAAGAATTGTGTCATTGCAGATGACGAAGGAGTTGTTTCGATTGCCGGTATCATGGGCGGAGAAAGAACGAGTTGTGATGAAACAACACATCGCGTTATTATTGAATCGGCGCTTTGGGATGCGCAAAGCATTGCACAAACAGGAAGAGCATTAGGTCTTATCAGTGATGCACGTTATCGATTTGAACGAGGTGTTGATCCGGCTTTTATAGAAACAGGGCTTGAGATTGCAACAGAATTGGTCTTGCATCTTTGTGGTGGTGAAGTATCTAAGAAGAGGATCGTTGGCTATCAGCAACAAGAAATCAAACAGATCGCTTTTCCTTTTTCTGAAATTAAACGTTTAACAAATTTGGAAATAGAGCCTGAAAAAATCATCTCTATTTTAACAAAACTTGGATTTTTTGTTGAAGGAAAAGGAGATGTCGTTACGGTAAAAGTACCATCATGGCGCCCTGATATTATGGGTAAAGCCGATTTGGTGGAAGAGATCATGAGAATTTATGGGTTAGATAAAATTAAACCTATTCCTTTGGAAAACTTCGTAGAAGAAAAAGATCAGATTGTAACATGCGCACAAATTCGTTCACGTGCTACGCGTTTGGCTTTAGTGCAACGCGGTATGAAAGAAGCGGTAACATGGTCTTTTATTTCTGAAAATCAAGCTCTTGCTTTTGGAGGAGGTCAAGAAGAGCTTAAATTGGTTAATCCTATTGCTGCTGATATGTCAATGATGCGTCCTTCCCTTTTACCTGGTTTGATTATGGCGGCACAAAGAAATGCTGATCGTGGTTTTTCCGATCTTGCTTTGTTTGAAGTTTCCAGTATTTATGAGGGCGACACCCCTGATAAACAACACCGTGTTGTTAGTGGGATTCGTCGCGGAACAGAGCAATTTAAAGGTGCTGGGCGCTTTTGGAATGGAAATGCAACCGTCGTTGATGTTTTTGATGCCAAAGCAGATGCTTTAGCTATTTTAGAAGCATGTGATATGGATATTGGGAAAGTGCAGATTGAAGTTGGAGCACCAGATTGGTATCATCCTGGTCGTTCAGGTGTCATAAAACTTGGATCAAAGATTATTCTTGGTTTTTTTGGTGTTTTTCATCCTGCTACATTAGAAAAGTTAGATGTCAGTGGCCCTTTATGCGGCTTTGAAATTTTTCTAGACCGAATTCCAGAATCAAAGAAAAAAACGACCAAAAGCCGTCCTCCTTTGAAACTCTCATCTTTTCAAATGGTGCGGCGTGATTTTGCCTTTATAGCGGATAAAACTGTTGCCTCTTCTCTTATTATTCGTGCGGCAAGTGGAGCCGATAAAAAACTTATTCATTCAGTGCAAGTTTTTGATGTTTTCGAAGATTTAAGCTTTGGTGAAGATAAAAAATCTGTTGCAATTGAAGTAACTATTCAGCCCATAGAACGGACTCTAACGGATGAAGATTTAGAAAAGCTTGCCTCAAAGATCGTGGATAATGTTACCAAAATGACAGGTGCATATTTACGCTACTGAGTATTCTCATTTTTTATGAGATATTTTACATGAAGTGGGAGCATCTTTGAGTGCTCCCTTTTTGTTTGGCATTCAAGAGCTATAGAACTTCTTAAAAGGGGACCTCCTTACCAAAACAAGCTGCTTAAATCATCAATTTTTTCAATATGAAAAAACTGTTTTTAAACATTTTGAAAAGTTATTTTTTCTCTTAATCCTTCATTGCAAATGTAAAAGATAACTGCTATTGCTAAATGATAATGCAAATTATTTGCAATAAAAAGAAGGCATATAAAGGAAAGAGAGAATCAATGAACGTAAGAACGTTTTTCACCATAGTTTTTGGAAGTGTTATTTTTTTTACACCCAATTTTGCTTTGTGTGCTGGTAAATTTAAAGCTGTTACGACATTCACTATCATTGCTGATATGGCACGCAATGTAGCAGGTGATGCCGCTGATGTTGAATCCATTACAAAACCAGGTGCGGAAATTCATGAATATCAACCCACCCCACGCGATCTTATGCGTGCTCAGGGAGCTAACCTTGTATTGTGGAATGGTTTAGAGTTAGAGCTTTGGTTTGAAAAGTTTTTTCAAAATATCAAGGATGTTCCAAGTGTTGTTGTTTCAAAAGGTATTGTACCCATTAAAATTGGTGATGGCCCCTTTAGCGGTAAACCCAATCCTCATGCGTGGATGTCACCGACCTCTGCTTTGATTTACGTTGATAATATTCGCGATGCTTTTGTAAAATATGATCCTGAACATTCTGAAATTTATAAACAGAATGCTGAAATTTATAAACAGAAAATTCGTGCAACGATTGATCCAATTAGGGCTGAATTAGAAGCTGTACCGCAAGACAAACGTTGGCTTGTGACAAGTGAGGGGGCTTTTAGCTATTTGGCGCGTGATTTTGATCTAAAAGAACTTTATTTATGGCCCATCAATGCTGACCAACAAGGAACACCACAGCAGGTCAAGCATGTTATTGATATGGTTCGCAAATACAATATTCATGCAGTTTTTTCTGAAAGCACTATTTCCCCTGCGCCTGCTAAGCAGGTTGCCAGAGAAACAGGGGCTAAATACGGTGGTGTTCTTTATGTTGATTCTTTAAGTGAGAAAAATGGTGAGGTACCCACTTATATTGATTTATTACGTGTCACGAGTGGGCGTATTAGCAATGCTTTAGTAGAGGGAGTAAAAAGCCAATGACGGAATGTGGAATATTTGCCCAAGGAATAACGGTAACATATCGTAATGGACATACAGCTCTACGCGAAGTGAATTTTGAAAGTCCAAAGGGTTCTATTACGGCATTGGTTGGTGTTAATGGATCCGGTAAGTCAACGTTATTTAAAGCGATTATGGGGTTTGTACGCCCCTCAAAGGGAAAAATTCGCATGTTTGATTTACCTGTTGATATAGCTTTGAAAAAAAACCTCATTGCTTATGTTCCTCAAAGTGAAGATGTTGATTGGAATTTTCCTGTCTTGGTCGAAGATGTTGTATTGATGGGGCGGTATGGTCATATGAATTTCTTTCGCTATGCCCGTACACAAGATTATGAAGCCGTTCGTATTGCCTTAGAACGCGTTGATATGTTGGCTTTTGCCAAGCGCCAAATTGGAGAACTTTCTGGTGGACAGAAAAAGCGTGTTTTCCTAGCGCGCGCTCTTGCACAGAAAGCAAAAGCTATTTTATTAGATGAGCCGTTTACAGGGGTTGATGTTACAACAGAAGATAAAATCATTGCTTTGTTACAAGATCTTCGTAAAGAAGGAGCAGTGATCTTGGTTTCAACTCACAATTTGGGTTCTGTTCGCGAATTTTGTGATCATACAGTTTTAATAAAAGGGACCGTTTTAGCTTCTGGGTTAACAGAAAAAATTTTTACAAAGGAAAATCTGGAGAAAACTTTTGGAGGGTCTTTGCACCACCATATTTTTGATCTTCAAACCACAAAAAAAAATGATGTTTTCATGGGAAGAAAGCAGTCTGCCGTTTGTGAAGATATTGAAAGAGTGGAGCACGTTGCATGATTTCTTGGTTGCTTGAGCCACTGAGCTATCAATATATGGTGAATGCAATGTGGGTTTCTGGGTTAGTTGGGTGTGTTTGTGCCTTTCTTTCGGCTTTTTTGATGTTAAAAGGTTGGTCATTGATTGGTGATGCACTTTCCCATTCGATTGTTCCTGGTGTAGCAGGAGCTTACCTTTTAGGGTTACCTTTTTCACTTGGCGCTTTTTTTTCTGGTGGTCTTGCAGCAGCAGCAATGCTCTTTTTTAACCACCGGACAAAACTTAAAGAAGATACCATTATTGGGCTCATTTTTTCTTCCTTTTTTGCCTTTGGGTTGTTTCTCAAATCATTAAAACCAATGGCTGTTAATATTGATACGATTGTTTTGGGAAATATTTTAGCAGTTAGTTCAACAGATATTCTACAATTGGCTTTTATCGGCTTTGTTTCGTTGCTTATATTGCTTTTGAAATGGAAAGATCTTCTTATTTCGTTATTTGATGAGACGCATGCGCATGCCATTGGATTAAACGTAAAATTTTTAAAGATTCTCTTTTTCACATTGCTTGCCGCTTGTACCGTTGCTGCGATGCAAACCGTTGGAGCGTTCTTAGTCATTTGTCTTGTTGTGACACCTGGGGCAACGGCCTATCTTTTAAGTGATCGTTTCGTGAACATCTTGGTTATTGCAGTTGTAATTGGAACCTTCACAAGTATCTTTGGTGTTTATGTGAGTTATTTTTTGAATGCACAAACGGGGGGGGTTGTTGTGCTTTTTCAAGCATCTTTATTTGTTTTAGCTTTTATTTTTGCTCCTAAACATGGGTTTATTGCCGCGCGCTTACGCATAAATGCAGCAAAAAAGGGTGTAATATTATCATGATTGATCAATTACTGCTTCCGTTTCAGTTTTCTTTTATGCTTAAGGGTATGCTTATTGTCATGATTCTTTCTATTCCCATGGCGATGCTTTCCTGTTTTCTTATTTTGAAAGGATGGGCGCTGTTAGGCGATGCCATTTCTCATGCAGTTTTTCCAGGTGTTGTTGTTGGTTATATGACAACACCATGGGTAATCGCATTTTTAACTTCTTTGCCATTTGCTTGGTTTCAGCATATGCGTCCAGAGAATATTACAATGACTTTGATTACTTGCGGTGCTTTTGTTGCAGGAATGGTGTGTGCACTATTAACGGGTTTTTTAGGGAGCAATAGCCGTATCAAACAGGATACGGTGATGGGCGTGGTCTTTTCTTCAATGTTTGGTTTAGGGCTTGTTTTAGCCACGTCTATTTATAGTAGCTTAGATTTGAATCATATTCTATTTGGTAATCTCTTGGGTGTTAACTGGCTTGATATAACGCAGACGGCAATCATTTCTGCTGTTGTCACTTTTATTTTAGCAGCAAAATGGCGCGACTTTATGCTGTATATTTTTGACACAGTTCAAGGACGTGCAATGGGGTTACCAATATCTCTACTCCACTATACCCTTCTAACGATGATTTCTCTTACAATTGTTGCCGCTTTGAAAGCTGTCGGCATCGTGCTCGTTATTTCTTTACTGATAGCACCAGGAGCAATTGCCTATCTTGTCACAAAGCGGTTTTCTTTTATGTTAATGATCGCGATACTTGTTGCAGCTTTTTCTGGTTTTTTAGGGATTTATCTCAGCTTATTTATCGGCTCTGATTCTGCTTCCACAATTGTGTTGATCTTGACGTTGATTTTTATGGCTATTTTCATGATGATTTTCTTTCGTCGAAACACAGTTCAAGAAACTTGAAAGTGTTAAAATTCATGCATATCAGCCATGCATTTTTATATATTGTTTCTCATTTTTATTTTAATTAGAGTCTGGGGCGCTAGGTTGTTTTTCCTCCTAATATCTAGCAGATGAGTGCAGTACATTTTCTCCCCCCCAACACTGCATTCTTAATTAAGAGGCTGCATTGATTTATTCTGCAGCCTTTTTATTTTTTTGTTTTTCTAAAATCTCTCCTCTTTTCTTGAAATCATTTAAAATGATTATCATATTGTGTAAGCTATTCGGTATTTTCAAGGAACTTATAACAGCAAAGACACTTACGCATGAAGGGGTAGAGCGTAATTGTGCACTCAGACATGTAAACAGAAAAAAACAGATACAATGTTTTTGTATAGGGTTTTGCGTAGAGGAAAATAGTACGAGAGAATGAAAAAAGATTCGAAGATATCGCACCCTTTACGTATCTGCTATTATATAGCAGGGTGGGCGATGGTTATATTAGGTATTATCGGTGTCGTATTACCTATTATGCCAACTGTGCCTTTTTTATTGGTTGCCTCATGGTGTTTTACGCGTTCTTCTCCACGTTTTCATCAATGGTTGAATAATCATCGTATTTTTGGCCCCCCTATTAAGCGATGGGAAGAAAAAAAAGCAATCTCTCTATTCGTTAAAGTTTTTGCAATGATGAGTATGACAGGAGGATTTTTATCCTTTTTCGTAATGCTACACCCTCCTTTATGGATTTCCTTACTTGTTGCGGTTATATTATTGCTGATTGCCATTTATATTGTAACACGTCCATCTTCTTAATGATAAAAAAGGCTTTATGAGATACTCTTTTTAGATTCGACTTATTTGTAAAAACTATGAGGATTTTTAAGTTTTGAATATAAGCTCTCCATATCCAAAATACATATGAAATAGCAAGCTTTTTGAGCGCAATTAATAATAATATGTTTGTGAAATAATTTTTATGAACAACGAAGATTGTTTACGAACACTCAAAATGTTCTCACTTGGTAAACAATGATAAATCACATTCATGGAAGAGAGTCATTATTTTTGTAAAGCATGTTTGTATGAATCTCTATATATACATCATTGAAAAGTCATTGATATGATAGACATTTCGTTTGTTTTCATATCTCTTAATGAGGATATAATACAAAGCTTACTAAATACCCTCATTTTTATACTTATACAGTTAAGAAGCCGGTCTATTATATCAATCTTTAAGGTTACATCTGTTCTTAACTTAAGAATAATTCATAAGAAACAACAGAATTTTTCAAATGGTTTATACATACACGCATTCTTATTATAATATGCGAATAAATAATTTCTCTGTCTTGATATAAAGCTTATTCGAAATAAAAATATTATTGCATTCTCTGTTTTTTAATGAAGTCATGCCCCTCACGTAAAACAAAAGGTCTCCCAAATCATGTTATTTACACATTTATTTTAATGAAACATTTCTCAACGCTTTACTCATTTCATAATAGCAGACCATACATGGATAAAGTAAAATCTCCTGTAAAGTGTATAAAATCTATTTGAGCACCATCATCCTTGCCTTGCAAAATGCACACCGATAGTCACCATGCTATTTGTCATCCTCCAATGTTGCCTTAGTAATTTCTAATGTTGCAATTGTAGCTTGTCATCTGGTTTTGTATATTTTGACACTAGATTTTGTACCAATTTATTTTTTTCAAAGAGTTTTAAAGGTGTTCTCAAAGGGTTTTCAAAACCTTTTCTCATTTTTACTATGAAAACGCACTTTTTTCTAATTTTCGGTAATTTTTGTAATTTGAGGTGTCAAAATCTATTTTGATAAAACGCACATTTAATGGTAACAGTTATACATAAAAACAACAAATTACCACGTATTCCTACTTAATCCGGACTCTTCCCACTTAGTACAAAACCTGCTGTCAAACTACAACAATAACCCTTAAAACTTGAAAACCTTCATACATGCAAGGAGATGTGTGTGCTTTATTTAACAGGATTGAAATGAGAAAAACTTATGATACTCGCGCACGCTCATTCAACATGCAAAATGATAGTATCTTGTTATGCTGTATAACACTGTTATTTATGACAAATGATATAAGGAAGCCTCCTTGGCTAAACTTCCCTAGCGCGTTAAGTATTTTTTTAATGCGTAGTGAATATTTTTAAGTCTTATCTATCGCGCCTTATGTAAGTGAAGCGTATGCGTTGATAGACTAAGTAGAATCTGCTCAAAAAACAGCCGAACTATTTCAGACCAGCAAAGGTTAAGAATCCTCATCCTTAGGGCAGAACAAAAATCAATCTTATAAACAATATGTTGAGGCAATATACTTGTTTTAAAGAGCCGAAAACTACGTCTTTATAGGTCTAGCAATTCGCTTTGTATTACCAAAAAAATTGATATAACGTTGTACTTCTTTTGAATCACCGATCGTTTTTTCAGGATTATCTGAAAGTTTCACGGCTGGTCGACCATTGGCATAGGTCACCTTACAAACAAGGGAAAGAGCATCAAGAGTTTCGATTTCCTGAGGTGCACAGCCTGTAAAGTCATTGGTAAGATCCGTGCCCCATCCAAAACTCATGCGCACTTTACCATGGAAATGATGATAGGTTTTTTCAATTGTATTGACATCAAGAGCATCAGAAAAAATTAGAAGTTTTTTGCATGGATCTTTTCCTTTTTCTTTCCACCATTGAATAATACGTTCGCCACCTTCAATAGGGGGCGCACTATCGGGTCTGAACCCCGTCCAATCAGCTACCCAATCTGGTGCATTGCGTAAAAATGCTTCTGTACCAAAGGTATCAGGTAAAACAATGAGAAGATTTCCACCATAATAACGGTTCCAATCTTGCAAGACTTGATACGGAGCTCTGCATAATTCATCATCGTTGTTGCTGAGAGCCGCAATAACCATGGGCAATTCGTGTGCATTGGTTCCAAGAGCTTCTAAATCCGTATCCATGGCAAGAAGAACATTAGAAGTTCCAGTAAAAGAATTACCAATCCCTTCTTTTAATGCTTCCACACACCAGCGCTGCCATAAAAAAGAATGGCGGCGCCTTGTCCCAAAGTCAGATATTTTAATATCAGGCAATTTTTTGAGACGTTCAACTTTACTCCACATTTTTGCTTTAGCACGCGCATAAAGTACATCAAGAGCAAAACGATCTAGTTTTTTGAGAGCAGCACGTGAACGTAATTCACTTATAATAGCAAGGGCTGGAATTTCCCACATAGAGCTATGAGCCCACGAACCATAAAAATGAAGAATATACTGGCCATCTTTACGGGTTAGTTCATATTCTGGGAGTTGAAAATTCTCAAGCCACTGAAGAAAATCCGGTTCAAAAATTTGTTTGCGTCCATAAAATGTATTACCAGCAAGCCAAATCATTTCTTTTTTTGTAAAGTGCAAACTAAGAGCATGATCAAGTTGAGCACGTAATTCACTCTCATCAATATCATCGGCAAGACGTATTGTTTTAGAGCGATTTATGAGGGAAAAAGTAACATCAACATTAGGATATAACCCCCAAATCATCTGCACCATAAGAAGCTTATAAAAATCCGTATCGAGAAGTGAACGAATAATGGGATCAAGTTTCCAAGTATGATTGTAAACACGTCTAGCAATATCCGGATGATTCATAACCTTTTTCTTTCAGTTTCATAAAATCTAAAATATTATGCACCAACACGGCTAATATAGGCGGTGCAATATAACAACTCTACAGTTTTGGGCAAGAATAAAAAAGTCTGCTCTCTTTTTTCATCTTTCATCTTTAATATTTGACAATACGTATAATTTCATGCTGACCTGTTTTTTGTAACTTTATCCCTGTATGAAATTCGGTATATTCTTTGCTATTAACATAGAGCATATTTTTAGGTCCCCATTTTACTTTAATGCTATAAACGGCATCATAAAACTTCATTGTTGCTTCATATTTTGGCCAAATAGAGGGTAAATGTGGCTGCAAAAACAAGAGGTCTCCCTGACGCTGTATTCCAAGAATAGCTTGTGTTGCGGCGCGATAAAACCAACCGGCTGAACCTGTATACCAAGTCCAACCGCCTTGACCACATCGTGGTTCAACAGCATAAATATCTGCGGCCATCACATAAGGTTCAACACGATAAATTTCAGGATCTTGTCCGTGGGTAATTGGGTTTATCATAGAAAATAAAGCATAAGCTTTATCGTTTTGTTCCATTTCAGCCAACGCAAAAATACTCCAAATGGCACCATGCGTGTATTGACCACCATTTTCTCGAATTCCTGGAGGATAACCTTTTATGTAACCAGGCTCGAGCGTACTTTTATCAAAAGGCGGCCAAAAAAGACGAATGAGTCCACCTTTTTTATCATAGAGATGTTCCAGCATTGATGTCATTGCTTGTTTTTGGCGTTCAAGCGATGCCATTTGAGAAATGACAGCCCAAGATTGAGCAATAGTATCAATTTGACATTCATCATTGACTTTAGAGCCCAGAGGCGTTCCATCATCAAAATAACCACGTCGATACCAAGCACCATCCCAACCATTTTTCTCTAGGGATTTTGTTAAATGTTCAAGGTACGTACTCCATATTTGCATATGGCTATTGTCACCACGTTTTTTGGCTAAAGAGATAAATGCTTGTAATGTGTGCCCAAGAAACCATCCTAACCAAATGCTTTCGCCTTTTCCTTCCACACCGACCAAATTCATGCCATCATTCCAATCCCCACCTAAAATAAGAGGGAGACCATGTGGTCCGCAGCGTTTAATGGCAAGGTCTAAAGCTAAAGCACAATGTTCATAAACTGTTGCAACCTTTGAGGATTGCGTGGGTTGAAAATAAGCATCCTGTTGCCCACTTTTGAGAACATCACCTTCAATAAAAGGAATCAGCGTATCAAGAAAGGCATTATCGCCAGTGGTATTGACATAAAGAGCTGTTGCATATGCAAGCCAAACGATATCATCAGAAATGTATGTACGAACACCAGCATTTGTGTCAGGCAACCACCAATGTTGCACATCACCTTCAAGAAATTGGTGCGCTGCTGCATTTAACAATTGTTCACGTGCTAATTGTGGTTCCAGCAATAACAAAGACAGGCTATCTTGTAACTGGTCACGAAAACCAAATGCACCACTAGCTTGGTAAAAGCCTGCGCGTGCCATGATGCGGCATGAGTAGATTTGATAAGGAAGCCAATGGTTGACCATAAGATTAAAAGAAGCGTCAGGTGTTTTGACTTGGAAAGGAGAAACAAAATCACTCCATTGCTGTTTTTGTTTTGTGAGCTGAATTTCAAAATCACTTGCACGTACTTGATTAAGTAATTTTTCAGCTTCTTGCCTATTTTCAGCACTGCCAAGATAGAAGATGATTTCTTTTTTTTGCCCTGGTTGAAGATCAATATCATAGGCGAATGCTGAACAAGGATCACATCCTGCTTCAATGGTATTCGAAAGAGCACCGGCTTTACGGATCGCATTTGGACGTGTTACGGTTCCCGTTGCACCAATAAATTCAGCGCGATTGGTTGTAGTGCTGGTTGGCATTTCGGATGCTGATAAAAATGTAACTTGTTGAGATTTCTCGATGTGATAGGGATTTTGAATAAAATGTGCACCCCATCTGGCCTCATAAGAGGAAACAATAAAGGGAGCATATTTTGTACGGACATTTCCCAAAACCCATTCAACATAATTATAAAGGCGTAAACTGCGTAGTTTTTTCCCTTCATTCGTAAGGATAAGACGTGAAAAGCGAATAGGTTTTTCGGGATCAAGTGTATGAGTCAGTTCTAATGCGATTTCTGAATGTATTGATTTAAAAGTTGAGAATCCAAACCCATGACACGCCTCATAGACAATATTTTCGTCACATTCAACAGTAGAAACGGGTGAGAAACGTTTTAAAGACTGGCGATCAACCAGATAAAGAGCTTCTCCTGGCCGGTTAGACGTTGGATCATTCGCCCAAGGAGTTAGTTGATAATCGCGGCTATTGTTAGCCCAAGTAAAAATTGCACCTTCAGCAGAGACATGAAAACCAAATCTGTGATTAGCAATGACATTAATCCACGGATGTGGTGTGGTGGTACGTCCATGAAGACGTATTACATAATGATTGTACTGATTAAAACCACCGTAACCATTCCAATATCTTAGATCTTCTCCATTTGGGAGCAAAGAGGATGGTTTTTGTTGGCTAATAAGACCAATGGAAGAAAAAAGATTTTGTTCAGTTTGTGTTGTAAATTGCTGTCCTTCGTTATATCTTGGCAAGTCTAATTGATCATAAGATTCTTGATAATTTTTACGAATTGTGAGATTAAAATCATTCTCATCAAGTCGTTTAAGTTGTTCAGATAAAGAGCCATTTTGGGCATCAAGAACGATGCGTGCTGATGCAAGAAGCGTTTTAAAACTCTGTTCACTCATTTGATCGCGTCGAAGCATGAAAATATGTTGGCGTTCATCTGCTTTTTGCGTGTGGTGATAATAAGTTTCACAGACCCACTCGAGAGCGCGTTGTGTATTTTGTATATAGGAAAATGTTTGTTCATTAAGAATGACCAAATCAACAATGAGTCCGCGCATACACCAATATTCGTGTGCTTTAAGGAGCTCGCGCAGTACGGTTATATTTCCCTCGTTATTTAATCTAAGAAGACAGAGTGGATTGTCTCCTGAGATAGACATGGGCCAAAGATCAGACTGTTTTCCTAGCGTTTTTGCTAATATTTCAGAAGGAAGACGCCACGTTCTTTCTGGATAGATAAGCGGTGTTGCATATTTTTGATAGATAATAGCTTCTTTAAGCTGGGTTCCGCTCTGATACAGTGCGACTTGTGAGCGCGTCCATGCCATTGAAAGTTCTTTTTGAAACATATCAGGTTGTCGATAATGTTTAATATGATTATTTAGCGCTTCTTTTGTATGAGCAGCAAAGGTCCAAAAAATAAGTTCTGCTTTTTCATGGTCTGAAATTTTTATACGGCATCGCAATGACATAACAGGATCAAGAACACAACCTTGACTGTTACTGAAACGAGCATTTTGGCCAAATGCAGCGGGCCGATGAATGGATCGCCCCCGACCAATAAACAGAGAGCGATCTGTTTCAGCTTCTGTCTCTTGGAGAATATCTGTTGTACTAGAAACAAAATGGGCAACATAGACTTCAGGATCACTAGGCGAGCGTTTGCGCCTTTTGGCAAAAATTGTTTTACCTTCTTCAGCAATTTCTGTCTCTATAAACATACGGGAAAAAACAGGATGAACTTGGTCTGTATCCATCGTGGCAAGCGCTAATTCACCATAAGAAGTCACTTCAATGAATCGGTCTTTATTTGTCGTATTCATCAATTGAATACGTCTCCCTTCGCCACATCCTTCAGATGTAATAAGACATTCAAGTGTTGATTTAATACCATCAACCATTTTTGTATATTCAGCCTTTTCATCTGTAAAAATGCTGACAGCTTCTTCTTCAATAACACGTGTTGGCTCACCAGTAACAGACCACCACCGTCCACTATGCGTGTCACGCAAGAAGAATAAAGTACCTTGTTGATCTTCTGTTGCATCAGGAATAAAGCGGGTAATCGCATAATCGTGCCAACGGCTGTAACCAGAACCATTCGCTGTTAACATGGTAGAATAAAAGCCATTAGACAAAAGTAAAGTTGCTCGTGGTTTGAGTAACGGGTTTGTAATAATGCGCAAAGGGGCTGCATCAAATGCTTGAGACTTATTGCGCATACGATTAACAGCTTTGGTATGAATAATAGGAATGAGATGAGGCGCTCTTTCCTGTAAGAGCAATTGTGTTGCCTCAATAACGGGATCACGGTGAAAACGATCACGCATTCGCCCTTGAAAAATAACATTGTTAAGAGCAAGGATAGACATGCCATGATGGTGCGCATAATAATTGCGTACAACGGCGTATTTTTCCCCTGTTTTCACGCGTGAAGGGGTAAAATCAACAGAGTCATAATAACCATATGTTCCTAAAGCTCCAAGATCACGAAGTCGTTTTAAATTAGCGACAGCGCAAGCAGGAGCATATTGTGCCGCTAGAAGGCTGGCATAGGGAGCAATGACAGCATTGCGTGAAAGACCACGTTGGAGTCCGAGGTTTGGAACACCAAAATGAGCATATTGGTAATTCATTAAATGATCGCGAGCATTAAATGCGGCTTCTGAAATACCCCATGGCAATTCCCGTTTATGGGCATATTGTATTTGACAACGAATAATCAATCGATTTGTTTGATCTAAGAGAGACCCTAAAGGTTCATGCATTACGAGAGATGGCATAAGATATTCGAACATTGATCCAGACCATGATAGGAGTGCACCTTTCCCACCTATGGGTACGAGAAGTCGACCAAGACGAAACCAATGTTTAAGTTTTATATCTCCTTTTGCGATGGCAAAAAAGCTTGCAAGACGTGCTTCTGAAGCAAGCAGGTCATAACAATTTTCATCGAGTTTGTTTTCTTGAACACGATATCCAATGGATAAGAGATGCCGTTTAGGCTGTTCTAAAAAGTCAAATTTCATATCAAAGGCTATTTGCCGTGCCACTATAGCCAGCCAGTTTAGTTTTTTACGTAATTTTTCAGTATCACAATGAGCAGTCGCATCATGATGATAAGCGTTACAGGTATCGATAAGGCATTTAGCCCAAGAAAGTGCACGAGCAGATTCTATCGTTTGAATTTTGTGGTCAAGTTCATCGACTAAGTGCACAATATCGTGGGCTGCAAGTGAAAGATTTATGACGTGAGAAGGGATCGTATTTTCTTGTTCTATAAAAGTGAAGACAGAATCATGAAAACGAGTGATGTTTTCTTCGATTTTTTGGCGTAAAGAGCGTAAACTGGGTTTATGATCTGGAATTTCTCTGACAGTTTCTTCAAGAATAGCAAGAACATCCGATAAGCCTTCTCGATCACTTTGAAAAAAAAGAGGCGGTTTTTCAGCCCATTCACTTAACGCAGAAGAGAGTGTTACCAAATGACCGGCAAGATTTCCCGAATCAACGGTTGATACATAAGTAGGCAAAAGAGGCCTAAGTGTATCCGTTTCATACCAATTATAGAGATGACCACGAAACTTTTCCATTTTTGTAAGAGAGCGTAACGTACATTCAATACGGTTGATGGTCTCTTCAAAACCAATCCAGCCAAAATCACGTGCTGCAATAATAGAAAGGAGATAAACGCCAATATTCGTAGGCGATGTACGTTGAGCAACAAGAGGTTCAGGATCTTCTTGAAAATTATCGGGAGGCAAATAGTTGTTTTGTTCGTTGACAAAGGTTGCATAATAAAGCCATGTCCGCCGTGCAATAGAGCGGAGTTTTTTTTCATCTTTTGAAGAAAGATAAAGGCTATCTTGAAAGGTTGAAGGTTGACTCACAATCCAAGCAATAAAGGGTGAAAAAAACCATGCTATCCCAAAAGGTAAAGCAACCAAACTTGCAAAACTATCAGAACAAAGAGGGAGTGCTATAGTAAGAACACCGATAAGCGATGCTGGTGCCATTGTAAAAACATAGAAACGCAAACTATTGGGCATTGATTTTGTTGCGGCAGAAGTTTTCCATTCAAGAAGATGCTGTTTTGAAATCGTCATACGATAGAGTGTACGAATAATCGCATCGGTCATAAAATACGCCGAATGAGCAAGAAACGTCGTTTTAAGAAATATATCAGCGCTTGTAAGAGCAATTTTGTTCCCAATTAATTGAAAATGTCCACGCAAAGAATGATCTATATTAGATGAGACAAGCGTTTTTAATACACATAGAATGGGTGAAATGAAGGAGCTAAACAACAAGAATATTTGCCAGACGATTGCACTCTTTAAAGACAAAAAAGCCCATCCTGCAAATGCTGCGATTAACCACATAAGTGGAGTGAGAGAACGACGTAAATTATCCTGCATTTTCCAACGCGTCACGAAACTTATTTGACGGTGGGAAAAAAGATAAGGCAAAAGCTGCCAATCACCGCGGACCCAACGATGATAACGCATAACATCAATATTGTAAGCGGTTGGATAGTCTTCAATGACTTCTATGCTACTTACCAGAGCAGTACGAGCATAACCTCCCTCTAAGAGATCATGGCTAAGAATAGTATTTTCTTTAATTTTGCCATTAAGCGCTTGTTCAAATGCATCAATATTATAAAGACCTTTACCGATAAAGGTGCCTTCTCCTAAAAGATCTTGATAAGTATCAGAAACAGCAAAAACATAAGGATCAATGCCACGGTTGATAGAAAAAACCCGTTGGAGAATTGATGTTTTTTTTCCTGTTGTAAGAGAAGGAATAATGCGTGGTTGTAAAATGCTATAGCCCTTTACAACCTTTCCACTTTGTGGATCAAAAACGGGATGATTGAGTGGATGGTTAAGCTTTCCAACAAGTTTCGCGACGCTCTCTGGAGTAAGACGTGTATCACAATCCAGCGTCACAACAAAACGGCAATCCATAGGAAGATGTGGATTGGGAGGATAAAAGCTTGTATTTTTATCGCCTCTTAAGAGCCGATTAAGTTCATGAAGTTTTCCTCGCTTTCGTTCCCATCCCATCCAACATTTTTCGCTTGTATTATAAAGGCGTCGGCGATGTAAAAGGAAAAAAAGCGGAAGTTCATCACGATGATAACGACTATTGAGTTTATCAATACTCTTTTGCGCATAGTGCAATAAATCAAGATCATCTTGCGTTTCTCTCAATGGAGCATCCACCCAATCTGTAATGAGTGTAAAATGAATGGCACCTTTAGGATTGGAAAGATAGTGCACTTCAAGATTGCGCACTTGTTCATCAATATCATCGCGTGATGTCATCAAAGTAGGTACAACAACCATTGTCCGTGCATGTTTTGGAATACCTTCTTTATATTCATAACCAATGAGCTGTCTTGATGGGACAAACCACGAAACAACAGTGTTAAATAAAGCAAAAGCAGCATCCATAGCAGGAAAAAGCGCCAATACAGTAAAGCAAAAAGACATCCATTGTGTCATGCCAGATATTTGTAAAAGGGCGTAAATTACCAGCAAAAGAGCAAGCGTCAGAAAAGAGACAGGAAGGGCGATGACTCTCAATTTTGAGCAACAAGAAGCGCGTGTCCATTTTATGAGAAAGGGCGGAATATACCCACAAGCCTTTTCAAATATGCCACGACCATCATCAACAAGGTACCACCCCACACAAGAATGATGAGGCATATCTTTAGAAGTGGAATTTGCCATTTCTACAACTTTATGTGCAATCTCCAGCTCACTAAGAGGCGAAAAGCGTGAAATTTTTTCAATGACTTGTCGATAAATATTGCGTGAGTGAGAATCAATTTCAGAAAAATCACTATTTTTACGCAAAATAGAATCAACACAACTCACTGTTTCAAACCATGCTGTCCAATCAACATCATCTATAGCTTTAAGAGCACGGATAATATTTCCCATGGTCACACCATCTGCTGCTTGTCGGGTATGTTCATCAGCTGTTGCAATCTCTAAGCTACTGCCTTGGCTTTTCAATTGCTTTTCAAGCCAAGTTAATGCTACGGTTGAATCGACAGATGCACTGCGCAGGCGATAGAATAAATGTGCTGAAAAAGTTGGATCAACAGTAAATGGTTTATACTGCGTAAAAAGAGAGTGTAGATTTGTTTTATTTTCTACAAGAGAGATTTTATCAGCTACTTGACTAGCAAGATGGCGCATATGTCGCGCTTTTTCGATACGGACTGAAAGACGACGGACATTTTCAATGAGCAGCATTTGCATAACAGAAGGAAGAGCCCACAATTCACCAATTGTGAGCGCACAAACTTCTTGAAATCCGTTGGTCATAGCAGTGAGTGTTTCTTGTGAAAAGCTGCTATCGGTATGCGCAATATAAAGCCAAGTTAAAGCAAAAATTCGTGGTATTCCCGCTTTGTGTATAGAAAGAGGAAGTTGCTTTATGAAGGACTTGGGTAGATTACGACGTAGATTTTGTATGGTTTTATCAATGGTGTAATGATTATCAATGAGCCATTGAGCAGAAGGTGCGATGATTTCATCATTTCGGGCAGCAAAATCACTGGTGTGAAAGGCATGAAGAATAAGTTTAGCATTTTCATTCAATCTCTTGCGAAAATCTTCTACTCCTTCATATTCAGGGAGTAAAATTTCTTTACCAGAAGCTATATCATGCCCTAAGTTATAAAGATCTTCCTGTACCTTATAAATTGCACGAAGAGGAAAATCCGTATTAATAAAATGGTCTTTTTTCTCTTTTTGAGAAAAAATGCACTTTATGAAAGGTCTTATGCACGTCATAATGTCCCATTGTTATTCAATTACATCGTTTTTTATTTAAATTTTAAGCATTTTATCTGAATAGTGAACCGTTGTTAGACAAAAAACAAACTTTTTGTTTTTATTTGCAAGCATTTATAATTTTTGTTTCAATAATTTAAAAATAAGCAGACAATTTTTTTAGAAAATAAAAAGGTCACTCCTAAAATGAGCGACCTTAATAATAACACTAACTTTAATGATTGATGATTAATCTTGTTCTTGTTTTTTCAAAGCTGCACCAAGAATATCACCAAGAGAAGCACCTGAATCTGTAGAACCATATTGTGCAACAGCTTCTTTTTCCTCTGCAATCTCTAAAGCTTTAATCGATACTGAAATTTTACGTGTTTTTTTATCAAATGCTGTGATGCGAGCATCAACCTTTTGCCCAATTGCGAAACGCTCAGGACGTTGCTCATCACGATCACGCGCGAGATCAGCACGCCGAATGGTTGTCTCAAGGTTGTGATCAATCAATTTCACACCAATGTCATTGTCGTTAACAGCAATCACTTCGCATGTTACAACAGCACCTTTTCGCAATTCGCCAGAAGCAGCTGCTTCTCCAACTTTATCGCTGGAAAGCTGCTTAATTCCAAGAGAAATGCGCTCTTTTTCAATGTCAACATCAAGGACCACAGCCTTAACGATATCGCCTTTATTATAAGTATCAATAACTTGTTCACCAGGACGGTTCCAATCAAGATCAGACAAATGAACCATACCGTCAACATCGCCTTCAAGCCCAATAAACAGACCAAATTCTGTTTTATTTTTAACCTCTCCTTCAATTTGCGAATTGACAGGAAATTTATTGGCAAAAGCTTCCCATGGATTTTCAAATGTTTGCTTTAAGCCAAGAGAAATACGCCGTTTAGAAGGATCAATCTCAAGAACAACCACTTCTACTTCTTGTGATGTAGACAGAATTTTTCCAGGATGAACATTTTTCTTTGTCCAGCTCATTTCAGAAACATGGATCAGCCCTTCGATTCCTGGTTCAATTTCAACAAAACCACCGTAATCAGTAATGTTGGTAACAGCACCCGTAATTTTTTTACCAATCGGATACCGGACACTGATGCTTTCCCAAGGATCACTTTCAAGCTGTTTCATTCCAAGAGAAATACGGTGCGTGTCTTGATTAATGCGAATAATCTGAACTTTAATCGTTTGGCCAATTGTGAGCACCTCAGATGGGTGATTAACACGCCGCCATGCCATATCTGTAACGTGCAAGAGACCATCAATCCCACCAAGATCAACAAAGGCACCATAATCTGTAATATTTTTCACCACACCTTCAACGATTTGGTTTTCTTCAAGATTTTGTACGATTTCTGAACGTTGCTCAGCGCGACTTTCTTCTAAGACAGTGCGACGTGAAACCACAATATTGCCACGACGACGATCCATCTTCAAAATTTCAAAGGACTGTGAATTATGCATGAGGGGTGAAACATCACGAATGGGACGAATATCAACTTGGCTGCGAGGCAAGAAAGCAACGGCACCATCAAGATCGACTGTAAAACCACCTTTTACTTGGCTAAAGATCACTCCATCAACGCGTGCACCAGCATTGAATTTTTCCTCCAAACGGACCCAACTTTCTTCGCGCCGTGCTTTTTCACGCGATAAAACAGCTTCACCCATCGCATTTTCAATGCGTTCAATGTAAACCTCAACTTCATCGCCAACTTGCAAAGAACCATCTTTTGCTTTAGCTCCAAATTCTTTGAGAGGAATACGTCCTTCAACTTTAAGACCAGCATCAATAATGGCCATGTCTTTTTCGATTGCAATAACACGACCTTTAACAACAGATCCTTCATTAAGATCATTAGTTTGAAAAGATTCTGTTAAAAGGGCTTCAAAATCCGCTGTTGTGGGATTGTATTGTGACATAAGAACTCCTAATATATACCTTGTATTATAAGGTATGAGCGCTGGGTTAGTGTTAACATAAGCAACTTCTTAGCCTTTTTCCTTGAATAAAGGAAAAAAAGTTAGCGCTAGGCTGGAAGTTACCTTAACGAATTTATCCAATTATATGCATTTTTATGATTGGATCAATAAAACTGCATGCAACTTCAAATGTTGCTTCTATACTCAATTCTGACGTATCAAGCAAGTGGGCGTTTTTTGCTGGTTTTAATGGACTTTGTTTGCGCGTTATATCGCGACTGTCGCGCTGTTCAAGTTGAGCTAGGATTTCATGATAATTTGCTTGAACACCTTTTTTTAAAATCTCTTGGTAGCGACGTTTGGCGCGTGTTTGGACATTGGCTAGAATATAAAACTTGATATCGGCATCAGGACAAACAATAGTTCCGATATCACGCCCATCAAGCACACAGCCGGGCAAAACTTTAGCAAAGTTGCGTTGTTTTTCGACAAGAATTTTGCGTACAGCAGGATTAATTGCTATTTTTGAAGCCGCTTCACCAAGTTCATGAGAAGAAAGAAGAGAAGGATTTAAGGTATTAAAATCAAGTTCTTTAGCATAAATAATAGCATTTTTTTCATCATTAAGAGCTAAATTTTGTTGTAAAAGCGTATGAGCAACACTACGATAAGTAAGACCAGTATCGAGATGGCGAAGGCGATAATGTGCAGCAATTTTGCGTGCTAAGGTTCCTTTGCCTGAGGCTGCAGGTCCATCAATGGCGATAACAAAAGGCTTCAAGCGACTTTTCCCCCAAGTTGTTTTATAAAAGGAATAAATTCTGGAAAGCTCGTAGCGATCATTCGTTTATCATCAATAGTAACAGGTTTTTCTGATACAAGCCCAAAAATGAGAAAACACATAGCAATTCGATGATCAAGATGTGTGGAGACATGTCCACCACCCAAACCTTTGGCAGAACCTTTTCCATAAACAATAAGAAAATCTTGACCTTCTTCACAGTCTACGCAATTAATTTCGAGTCCTTGAGCAACAGCAGACAGTCGATCTGATTCTTTTACACGCAACTCTTCAATTCCTAGCATTACTGTTTTGCCTTCTGCAAAGGCTGCTGCTACTGCCAAAGCAGGATATTCATCAATCATCGATGGAGCACGTTCTTTGGGCACCGTAACGCCTCTAAGGACCGATGATTTTATCCGTAGATCAGCAACATCCTCTCCACCTGTTTGACGTCGGTTCAAAAATTCAATTTGAGCACCCATTTCCCACAATGTTTCGATAAGTCCTATTCGAGAGTTATTTATCAAAACATTTTCAATGGTGATATCAGAGTCTTCTACAAGAAGGGCTGCGATAATTGGAAAAGCAGCAGAAGAAGGATCCCCTGGAATATGAATCGTTTGCCCAGTAAGATGGGGTTGACCATTAAGGTGAATCAAACGCGCACCTTCGTTATCTTTTTCTATTTCAAGTTGCGCACCGAATGCTTTTAACATTTTTTCCGTATGATCTCGTGTCAGAACTGGTTCAATAACAGTTGTAATGCCGGCGGTATTGAGTCCAGCAAGCAGGATTGCTGATTTAATTTGGGAGGAAGCTATTGGAACACGGTAACGAATCGGATTAGCCATTTTCGGACCATAAAGCGTTAAAGGAAGATGATCGTCGCGCGTTGCCTCAATTTCAACCCCCATGAGACGCAGTGGATCAAGGATACGTCCCATTGGACGTTTAGAGAGAGAAGCATCACCAATAAAGGTTGTTTTCATATGATACGGACCAACCATTCCCATAACCAAACGAGCACCTGTTCCAGCGTTTCCAAAGTCTAAAGGTTTTTGTGCAGCTAAAAGGCAACCATTCCCTGTTCCTCGTATGATCCAGAAGTCATCTTTTTTAATAATACAGGCACCCATAGCTTGCATAGCAGCAGCTGTATTGAGTACATCAGCGCTTTCAAGTAATCCATGAATATATGTCTCACCACTTGCTAATCCTCCCAATATAAGAGAGCGGTGAGAGATTGATTTATCTCCTGGTATTTGAATTTTTCCAGAGAGACTACTCGATTTATAGGTGGTTATAGGGATTGCTTTTTGCATGGAAATTCTATTTAATTCTATCTAACTTTTATGAAATTGTGCATCCTTTAGCACATGCTTTAAAAGACGTCATGAAAAAATCACTGTGGAACAGTGTATTTATCTTTGACAAAGGTATTATTTTTCGATTAAGCACCATAAAATTTATCTTTTAATGGAATAATAGTTAATCAAAGAGGCACGGTTTATGGCAAAACAAGAACTTGGAACTAAACGTGTTGATCCAGAAACAGGAAAAAAATTTTACGATCTAAATCGCGATCCTATTGTGTCGCCCTATACAGGAATTTCTTATCCGCGTTCTTACTTTGAAGTTGCAGCAGCTGAAGCAAACAATGAGGAAGAAGTTGATACTGAAGAGCTTGATACAGCACTTGAAAAATCTGCTTTTATGCTTCTTGAAGAGGATGATGAGGATTCTAAAGATGACGATCTTCCTGATTTAGAAGATAGTGATGTAGATCTTGGTGATGATGATGATACATTTTTATCTCATGATGGTGACGATGAAGATGATGACGTTACTAATATTCTCGGAGGCGGTGTTTCTAATGATGACGATGCTTAAGAGAAATAAAAAAGGACATCTTTTCCATTGAATGTAAATTCTTCTTGATCTTCGACTTTGATCGTTCTAGAAAAGTTGGAATTGTATACTGTCCTTTTGGAAAAATTTGTTTTTATAGGGGCTATAGCTCAGCTGGGAGAGCGCTTGCATGGCATGCAAGAGGTCAGCGGTTCGATCCCGCTTAGCTCCACCAAAAGGACAAACTGTTCTATCAAGGGAATCAATTATAATAAAGGATGTGTACATCAATTTAAAAGGTTTATTTGCTATTTAATCATAATTCCAATAGCGCTTGTTCCTTGCATTTTAATGATATTATAATACGTTTTTAATCATTTGTTGGATTATAAAATTTTACTGTTGCAACCGTGAAAGTAGATAATTCTTTTATGTTTTGCACAGAAATAGAAAATGTGCTGTTTAACCTACGCCTTGTCTTCAAGGACAAAATTTGAATTTCCTTTACCACAATATTTCCACAAAATCATAATATGTTGGCTACCGATATCTTTTTAAAAGGTATGAAGTACTTAAACAAAGAGTAGAGAATAAAATATTAAAATATACTTCTCAATTATTGAAAATTAGAGCTTTTTTTGAGTATTTTTAATCTGATCAGATGTCCTGCCAAAAAAATTACTCACTTTGATTAGCATCTACCTGCTCAATACTAAGGTGTATTAACGCTTAAATAATATATTGAATCAATTATTTTTTCCTTGCGCATCACAAGAAAGGTTGAGGTGTGAGAGCAAAGTAGCGCCATCATTATTGTGCTAATTCCCAATGTTGGCGATAATTCTTACATTTTAGAATGTTCATAAAAAACATTTTTAGTCTTTTCTTTCACAGTTTTTATCCACATGCCAATTGCGCTTGTTATGTGCAAGCCAATGGATTTATTGATTCAACCTCAAGAGATCTGAAACGATAAAACCCTACGTCATTCGAAATTCTTACTTTAATATGAATAACGATATATTATCTTTATAAACCAATATGCTTAAACAATTTAAGAAAAAGAATAAAAATGCTTCTCATAAATATTCTCAAATGCAAAAGCTATCACAACATTGGAGACTGACTTGTTACTTCATAGGCGCTACAAATCTTTCTCTGACTACTCCCTACCCTGAATATTCATTGTGTGTAAAGTTGCATATACCTTATCATCCTATAAACGATAGTGTTTTTACAATACAATAAGATAACGTCTTTCAATTAAAATGGACTGGATGGACGAGTATGTTTTATTTCATACAATACTAAATATACTTAGTTCTTTTGAGGACTGTAGCGCCCTCTTTATACAAAACAACGTTTTTTCGTTTAATGCATTTCTCGTTTTTTTATATTGAATATTTCACCCTTTTTATGATGCCCGAATTGCATTTGTTTTAATTGCTATTTTATACGCTTAACAAAGAAAATATTCATATAATAATCAGCCAGTAATACGCATAATGAAAATAAAAAATGATATTATATTTTAAAATTTTTCTTCAATAACCTCTAGTACTTAGCCCAATGCGAAATGCCAGCGCTAAATAGAAGATAGTTTCCATTGTAAATTTTTTAAACAAAGGAGGTAAAAATGTCGAGAGTATCTTCAAATATATTGTGTATTGCAAAAGCTTTCTGTTGCTTGAGTTTATTCTAAAAAATAACAATTTATTTCATTGAATGATCAGAAAAACGAGACAGCTTTGTCGTATCATAAAAAATTTTTCCCTCAAATGATTTTACCACATCAATTCCCTGATTGAGATTTTCAAAAATCTTCCCTAATGCCATCCACATCTTTTTAATTGCTGTTCATAGAGCCTCGATATCCTTGCCATGCGCTGTGCTGCCTGTGAGAGTGCCGTAGTGGCATGCCCGCCACTACGCGCATAAGCACCATGTCCCATATGATAATTTAAATAAAGGCTATATGCATCATCAAATCTCACCCCATTGCGTTGAACACTTTGGCGATGATACCAAGCAACAAAATCAGCAGCATCTGCGAAATTCGTACGCCATGCAAAAGACTTTCCTGTCGAGCGAAGATACATTGCCCATGTACTGTCAAGCGCTTGAGCATAACCATAAGCTGTCGACCGACGCTTCCATGGGATAAAACCAAGTAGTTTTTTGCGTGGAGGACGTGCATTGTGACGAAAGCTCGATTCCATCTTAATGGTTGCAAGAATGATAGGCACAGGAATTCCATAGCGCATTTCCGCTCTTTGAGACACTTTACCCCAATTGTCAAAAAAACCATTTTTTTGTGCCAAAATAGCACAAGCATTATTTGTGTGGATGGGAGTGGTTGTTGCACATCCCTCTAGCAAAAACACCAGTGCCCCTAAAAACAAAAGGTGTCGCATATTCCTATTCCTCTCGTTTAAGAAATAAAACAAGATAGAGATACTAAAAAATGATTACCAATCAATAAAGAACATGATCTAACTTGTGATATTTAAGAAGCTTGCTTTGCTTTATTCCTCATCAGCAAAACGCAATGCTTGCGACTGAGCTAATGTTGTCATTTTTGTTGGTTCAGAGTAATTTTCTTTTAATTCAACAGTTTCAATGCGATTTGCCCGTTTCATAATTTTGGAGGACGATATCAAAATTCCCTCTATATCTTCACCTGCTTTGTGAAAGTGCTTCTGTAATGCGCGAACACGCATATCCATTCGTCCAAAATCTTCCATCAATTTCGCTACTTCTGATTGAATTAAATGCGCTTGTTCACGCATCCGCGCATCTTTCATAATGGTTTGTACCACTTGGACAGAGAGCATCAACAAAGATGGTGAAACAATAATCACATGAGCTCTATTGGATTTTTGTACCAATGCCTCAAAGTCCTCATAAATTGTTGCAAAAATCGATTCAGATGGCACGAAAAGGAAAGCAGTGTCATGAGTTTCTCCAGGAATCAAATATTTTTGTGCAATATCACGAATATGGACTTCCATATTGGTACGAAATTGGCGTTCTGCCTCTTGACGCTCTTGCGCTGATTCTGCCTTACGCATAGCATTCCAAGCCTCCAGAGGGAATTTAGCATCAACAACAAGAGAAGGGGCTTTATTGGGCATATGAATGAGACAATCTGGGCGCTTTCCATTAGAAAGAACGGCCTGAAAAGCATAAGCGTTTGTTGGTAAGGCATCGGCAATAATTGCTTCCATCCGCCCCTGACCGAAAGTACCACGTGTCTGCTTATTGCTTAAAATAGACTGTAACTGAACAACTTGTCCCGTAAGCGATTGAATATTATTTTGTGCCGCATCAATCACTGCTAAACGCTCTTGCAAACGATTCAAATTTTCATAAGTGGATTTAGTCTGTACCTGAAGTGTTTGGCCTAAGCTTGTTGTCATCCCATTGAGTTGCTCACTGAGTGATTTATTCAATTCAGCCTGCCGTTGACCAAAAATTTCCGCCATCGTTTGCATTCGCCCTTGCATTTCAGCTTGTGTTTTCAGCAAGGTAGCCATCTGCATTTGTGCCTCACGTGCGCGTTCAGCAATTTCATTTTCCAAAAATGCTTTTTTTCGATGAGAATGTATCAACATAAAAAATGCCAAACAGACAAGTATAAATAAAAGCAAAAGCACTAGTTTAGAAAAAAAATCACCAGCGAGTATGGAAAAAAACGAATCAAACATAAATTGTAATATAACGCTCTTATTGTAAAAAAACGCAAGAATCCGTTATTCAATATTGACCAATAACAAACCATTGATTAATCTCTACTTATGCCAATGAGATCTTTAATTACTTTACCTGATCCGATTTTACGGGAAGTGTCCAAACCTGTTGAGCAGGTCGATTCATCTCTCCAAAAACTTGCAGATGACATGTTGGAAACCATGTATAATGCTAAGGGCGTTGGTCTTGCTGCTATTCAAATTGGTATACCGCTACGTATGTTGGTTATAGATGTCTCTGGAAATTCTGAAGATGAGCAGAAAAAACCACTTGTTATTATCAACCCTGAAATTTTATGGCTTTCAGATGAGCGTAATATTTACAAAGAAGGTTGTCTTTCTATTCCTGATTATTTTGCAGAGGTTGAACGTCCTAAACGCCTTCGTGTTCGCTATCAGAACCGTGAAGGAAAACAAACAGAAATTGAAGCAGACGATCTCTTAGCAACTTGCTTGCAGCATGAAATTGATCATTTAGATGGGCGCCTTTTTATTGATTACATTTCAAAGATCAAACGCGATATGGTGATACGAAAATTTAAAAAACGCGCAAAAGAAAAAAACATGCAGGAAGCAGTTTTGTAATGGCTTTACGATTAAGTTTTATGGGAACACCAGATTTTTCTGTTCCTATTTTACATGCTTTACTGGATGCAGGTCATGATGTTGTTGCTGTTTATAGTCAACCCCCTCGCCCAGCAGGACGTCGAGGGCTTAAATTAATCCCCTCCGCTGTTCACACCGTAGCAAAAGAGAAATCTATACCCATCTTTACACCTCAAACACTTAAAACAATCGAACAACAGGAGCAATTTGCAGCACTTTCTGTTGATGCTGCTATTGTGGTGGCTTATGGACTCCTTTTACCCAAAGCTATTCTCGAAACGCCGCGTTTTGGTTGTTTTAATGCCCACGCTTCACTCTTACCACGTTGGCGTGGTGCTGCGCCTATTCAACGGGCAATTATGGCTGGTGATAAAGAAACAGGTATCATGATCATGAAAATGGATGAAGGACTTGATACGGGGCCTATCGCTCTTTCTCGCTCCATCCCCATTACGGATAACACCACCACTGCTGAGCTTTCAAACAGACTTTCACATATTGGCGCAGAACTTATGGTAGAGACTTTATCCACTCTTGAAAAAGGACGACTTAAACTGACCCCACAATCAGAAGAAGGCATCACCTATGCCGCCAAAATTAGAAAAGAAGAGACCCGCATTGATTGGACAAAACCTGCAGAGTTTATTCATAGGCATATTCGCGCGCTCTCTCCCTCTCCTAGTTGCTGGTGCAATATGAATATCGGTGGACGAGAAGAACGTGTAAAAATTCTTGATAGTCGCTTAACAACAGGTCCTTCTCTTGAAATTGGACGGATAGAACCAGATTCTTTGATTATCCATTGTGGGCAAGGACGGATAGAAATAACCTCTCTCCAAAGATCTGGCGGTAAAATTCTTGATAGCGCAACCTTTTTGCGAGGTGCTCATATTTCTGCTGTTTTTTAAGATGCCACGTTTTAAACTCACTCTTGAATATGATGGTTCAAATTATGCTGGTTGGCAGCGTCAAGCAAAACTTCACACGATACAAGGAGCTCTTGAACAAGCGATTTTTTGCTTTAGTGGACAACAATTGACCATAACAACAGCAGGACGAACGGATGCGGGCGTACACGCTACGGGACAAGTTGCGCATGTTGATTTTGAAAAAAACTGGCTCTCCCATACTGTACGAGATGCGCTCAATGCTCTTTTACGTAAACAGGGAGAGGCGATTTCAATCTTAAATGTAGAAAATGTCCCTGATGACTTTGATGCACGATTTTCCGCAACCAAACGCCATTATCTTTTCAAAATCCTCAATCGTCGCTCTCCACCAGCTTTAAATGCCAAACGCGTGTGGTGGTTGCCAAAGCCTCTTAATGCTGACGCCATGCATGAAGCTGCGCAAAAGCTTGTAGGACAACATGATTTTACAACTTTCCGTTCAGCACATTGCCAAGCCAAAAGCCCTATTCGCACCCTTGAACGCCTCGATATTCAAAGAGAAGGTGAAGAAATTTTTCTTTATGCACAAGCTCGTTCTTTTCTTCATCATCAAATCCGTTCATTCGCAGGAAGCCTCATGGAAGTGGGTATTGGACGTTGGACAGCTCAAGATCTGGAAGCAGCTCTTCATGCTAAAGATCGTAAACGTTGTGGTGTTGTTGCCCCCCCCTCAGGACTTTATTTAACCAAAGTAGAGTATTAATGATCCTTCAAGAGTGAGCGTCTCAAAAGTCGTTAAGGCAGTTTATAAAAAGAACGAATTTCTTCAAAAGCTTCTGCTGCTGTATTAACAAATTTCACAAAATTAACATCAGTAGGAGAGATTGTACCTTGTGCAGACAGATACTCAAAATTGACAGTATTGCTCCAAAATTCTTTGCCAAACAATAAAATTGGTACCTGTTTCATACGCCCTGTCTGTACTAAAGTTAACGTCTCAAACAGTTCATCCAGAGTCCCAAATCCTCCAGGGAAAACAGCTAATGCTTTCGCTCGTACTAAAAAATGCATTTTGCGCATCCCCAAATAATGAAAATTGAAACACAAATGCGGCGACACATACGAATTAGGCTCTTGCTCATGTGGTAAAATAATATTCAAGCCAATCGTTGGGGCACCAACATCACAAGCACCACGATTTCCCGCCTCCATGATTCCTGGTCCGCCTCCCGTAACAACCACAAATTCACGATATTCTGTCGTAGCAGAATAAAGTGAGCACAAACGCGCAAACTCTCTTGCTTCATCGTAATAATGTGACATAGCATGCAAATTTTTCTTTTGTATTTCATTTTTTGCAGCCCACGCTGCTTGCCCAGGTTCAGGAATACGCGCACCACCAAACAAAACAACTGTTGATTGAATATCATATTCTTTAAGGGTTATTTCCGGCTTTAAAAATTCAAGACTAATACGTTGTGAGCGCAGCTCTGGACGCATCATAAAATCTTGATCGGTATAGGCTAAACGATAAGTAGACGAACGCATTTGTGCTGAATTAGAAACTTTATGTATTTGTTGTAGAGCATCCTTCGCATGGAGAAGTGGTGCCCAGTTTTCTTGCTCTGCTTTTCTTTTTTCTTTACAGCTTTTTTTCATACACCTGTCCTACTTCCTCATCGTTTTATTGACTGAACACATTTCTTCGCGTAGTTCATAGAGAATAAATCTTGAAGCTTTCAACTTGTTTAACGGAACTCTCGTCATGACCCATATCACACAACTTGAAATTATTATCGAACAAGCTTTTGATGATCGCGATTCTATCGATACTACCACAAAAGGCGAAATACGTGAGAGTGTTGAACATGCATTGAACCTTCTTGATAAAGGTGAAATCCGTGTTGCAGAACGACACAAAAATGGACAATGGCATGTTCATCAATGGTTGAAAAAAGCGGTTTTACTCTCTTTTCGGCTTAATCCTATGCAAATTATTACTGGTGGAATCAATGGGACACATTGGTGGGATAAAGTTCCTTCAAAATTCTCTGGTTGGCAAGAGGCAGATTTTAAAAGTGCTGATTTCCGTTCCGTTCCTGGAGCCATTGTACGTCATTCTGCTTACATTGCACCCAACGTTATATTGATGCCTTCCTTTGTCAATCTTGGTGCTTTTATCGATGAGGGCACAATGGTTGATACATGGACCACTGTTGGTTCTTGTGCACAAATTGGTAAACATGTCCATCTTTCTGGCGGTGTTGGTATTGGAGGTGTTTTGGAACCACTGCAAGCAAATCCAACAATCATTGAAGATCATTGCTTTATCGGTGCTCGCTCTGAAATTGTTGAAGGCTGTATTATCCGTGAAGGTGCTGTTTTGGGAATGGGAGTCTTTATTGGAAAATCAACAAAGATTATTGATCGTACAACAGGTGAAATTTTTATTGGTGAAGTACCAGCCTATTCAGTGGTTGTACCAGGTTCTCTCCCTGGAAAACCTTTACCAAATGGTGAAGCAGGACCTAGCCTTTATTGTGCTGTTATTGTAAAACGTGTTGATCAAAAAACACGAGAAAAAACATCCATTAATGATCTTTTACGTTCTTAGACACAAGATTAATGCATAATAATATTTCATCGTTTTTTAACTTGAATAATAACCTCGAATACAAGGATTCTCTCATTTCAAATCCTTTCATAGTGAATCAATCACTATCATTTCCTGCTCGTCTCATAAACACTGTTGGTGTATGGATAAGAAGCACTTTAAGAAAAGAATAAAAATGTCTTTAATGAATTTTCTCAAGCACCATGTGTCTTTATGACAATAAATATGGTTATGAGTTTTATGTCATTCACGGAAGCTTTACCGTTATACTTTCTACGCACGCTATCGTGAAATGAGGTCGAGTGTATTGAGAGATATTTATTAAAATACGTGCACAAATATGCAACACAAACGCATTTTGTTTAAAGCATTCTGTTTTACATGAGAAAGTGACACCTTTACGCAATACACAAAAACATGAAGCACGGCGCAATTCTATTTAAAGTGTCCTTTAAACACCTGAACCAATCGACAAAAGCAAAAGCGCAATCAATGAGAGAAAATACTCCTTTTTTCATTATTTGTTCATTTTGAGCGCTTGAATAAATGCTGATTGTGGAATTTCTACTTTTCCAAATTGGCGCATCCGCTTTTTGCCTTCTTTTTGCTTTTCCAAAAGTTTGCGCTTACGCGTAACATCACCCCCGTAACATTTCGCTGTTACATCTTTACGCAAAGCACGAATCGTTTCGCGCGCTATAACTTTACCACCAATAGCCGCTTGAACTGGAATCTGAAACATATGCTGGGGAATAAGATCTTTCAGTTTTTCACACATGGAACGCCCGCGCTTTTCTGCAATCGTGCGGTGAACAAGCATCGATAATGCATCAATAGGCTCTCCATTCACCAAAATAGACATTTTAACTAAATCACCTTCTGCATAATCTGTCATTTGATAATCAAAAGAAGCATAACCCTTTGAGATTGATTTTAGCCGGTCATAAAAATCAAAAACAACTTCATTCAGTGGTAAATCATACGTTACCATAGCACGGGTTCCAACATAGGACAAACCAACCTGTACCCCGCGCCGCTCTTGGCATAGTTCTAAAATTGACCCAAGATAATTATCAGGAGTCATGATTGTCGCCCGAATCCACGGTTCTTCTATGGAAGAAATTTTAACCACATCAGGCATATCCGCTGGATTGTGCAACTCTTTAACAGAACCATCATTCATATTCATGCGATAAACAACCGAAGGTGCTGTCGCGATTAAATCCAAATTAAACTCACGCTCTAATCGCTCTTGAATAATTTCAAGATGCAGAAGTCCCAAAAATCCACAGCGAAAACCAAACCCCAAAGCCGCAGATGTTTCCATTTCAAAAGAAAAACTCGCATCATTTAAGCGTAATTTGCCCATGGCTGCACGCAAATCATCAAAATCGGCAGCATCAATTGGAAAAAGTCCACAAAAGACAACCGGTTGCGCAGGCTTAAAACCAGGTAAAGCATTTTCACAAGGACGGCGCTCTTCAGTAATCGTATCCCCAACCCGTGTATCTGCTACCTCTTTGATAGAAGCAGTGATAAAACCAATCTCGCCCGGTCCTAATTCATCAACCTGTACCATTTTAGGTGTAAAAACCCCAACGCGCTCAACTGGATATTTTGCTCCTGTACCCATCATACGAATGGTTTGGCCTTTTTTTAAAATACCATCTATCACCCGTACCAAAACAATGACACCAAGATATGCATCATACCAGCTATCAACCAACATTGCTTTCAAGGGATTTGCAACATCGCCTGTATGTGGAGGTGGTAATTGTGCAACAATTGCCTCCAGAACATCAGGAACACCCAAACCTGTTTTTGCTGATATTTCTACTGCTTGAGATGTATCAATGCCTATTACATCTTCAATTTGTTCTTTAACACGCTCAGGTTCTGCTGCTGGAAGATCAACTTTATTGAGAACAACAACCAACTCATGGGAATTATCAATGGCTTGATAAACATTTGCTAACGTCTGCGCCTCTACGCCTTGGCTTGCATCCACCACCAACAGAGAACCTTCACAAGCTGCCAATGAACGCGAAACCTCATAAGCAAAATCCACATGACCAGGTGTATCCATAAGATTTAAAATATAGGTTTCACCATTCTTTGCCTTATAGTGTAAACGTACCGTTTGTGCTTTAATAGTAATTCCACGTTCACGCTCAATATCCATGGAATCGAGTACTTGTTCTTTCATCTCACGTGTATCAAGCCCACCTGTTATTTGAATCAAACGATCAGCTAAAGTTGATTTGCCGTGATCAATATGCGCCACGATGGAAAAATTACGAATATAATTACGATCTATTGTCATATAAGGCGATTTAGCAAAGAATAATACAAAACGCAAAGACCAATTATGTTCCGGCTTCTATCAAAATAATATAAACCTAAAAAGCTTCTCAAAACACAACTTTTTATAGCCTAAAAAATGAGGCTTTTGTTTGCTAAATTAAATCCAAGGGTGATAAAATGATCCTTTCACATCTTATTTGATAACTCATATCTGTAGTAAGCCGGCACCATCACACACTTTTCCAGCCTCCAATATTACGACGATCCTTTACACTTGAAAAAGTTTATAAGAGATATGCCTTTCTTGTACAGTCTTTACCCACATGCCCCCACCCACTTGTGATGTGTAAGCAAGTGATTTGGATTGATTTAACATGAAAATGATTTGACGTGAGAAAATTTTACGGTATTCAGGGTTCTAATTCAATGTGAATAGTGCTATATTATAATTATAAATCAATGTATTATCATATTTATATGATGGGCGTGTATATCACTTAGGCTTGCAATAAAATTCGCAAGAAATGCTTTTTTATTTGTACGCAATAATCTTCTTTTTTAGTAATCTTATATAAAATAATATGAATATCGAGGGAGTTTCTTCTCAATTTTTAAAACTTTAGAAATATGCTCTATTGAGTAATGTTTTTATATACTTTTTATATAACTCCTTCCTTCCTCCATTAAGCATAAAGCACACCAATCCTCTTCGATTCATTGGATAACGCATTGATTTATAATGATCGTTTATTGTTTTGCGATTTAAATTAAAACTCTGAATATCGCGAGCCTCTCTCATTTTAAATCTTCTCATAATGAATCAATAAATTTTTTGCTTCCCCATTATAAAACAGAGCTAGTGTATGGATAAAAACGTTTAAGAAATGAGTAAAAATGCCTCTCTCTTTCAAATGCCAAAGGCTATCATAATATTGAGAACTGATAAAGAAAATGCTAGTATCCTTTATTTTAAGTAAAATGATGATGCTCTGTGGTTTTTCTATACTTCATGCGGACTGTCAATGAATATGATGTATATTGAGAAAATTATCTTTTAAAAAACGATTTAATGTACAACGTTATGGGGATACTTTGGGCGTTCTATTTTGCATGAGAAGCGTAACTCTATTAAAGGACAAAAGAAATAACGTGCGACAGTGCGTAATTCTCATTATTCAAAAACATTACCGTAGATGTTTTTGAAAGTTGTTAAAGCCAAATTTAAACATGATCGTAAAGATGAGCGTTAATTTTTACCTTTATATCACCTCATGCTTTGGCTCAATAAAGGTTGTCTTCCCGTTTCAGAAGTTAGGCAAACAGATACATGCAAAAGCTGGAATAACTTATAGAACTTCTTAATCATCTTAATATTAAAAAAGCTTCAAAAATGAAGACTCTACAAGCAAAAATCTCATGCAATAAAATCATAATAAAAAAATGTATAGCTAATCAATTTTTTTAATTGCTTTATTTTTTTTACGCCATTGTGAAGGTTGTAATTCAGCCACAATTATCCCAATCAGAATAAGCAAACCGCCCAATAAAGCTAAGGGAGATAAATGTTCGCCAGCCAAACGCCCAACAATACCAGCCCATACCGGTTCACCTGCGTAAATGAGTGTCGCACGCGTAGGGGAAATAGACTTTTGTGCCCAATTCATAGCTAATTGAATGATGGCACTCATTAATGCCAATCCTATACCAATATTAAACCACACCCACGAAAATTCAGGGATGCTTTCACCCATCAAAGGCATACAAGCAAATGAAAAAAAACCACTAAAAAATAACTGAATAATGGTTACACGCCGACTATCAACCTTGTTCGCAAAAATTCCGATGAGTATGACTTCTCCAGCAATCGCTAAAGCGCCTAACAAAGTTAAAATTTCGCCTTTTGAAAAATCAAAATTTCCCGGCTTTTGTCCTGAAATAAATACAAGCCCACTAAAAGCGAAAATAATACCAATCCAACAAGCTAAACGGGGAGGTTTTTTAAAAACAATCCATTGCAAGATTGGAACCATCGGTACATAAAGCGCTGTGATAAAAGCTGACTGACTACTAATAATTGTTTGAAGTCCAGCTGCTTGAAAAGCATAACCAAAAAACATGGCTAAACCTATCGCCATCCCAGCGAAAACTTCATAAACAGTTATACCTTTTATAGAGCGCCAAAAAATTACCCCACATATAAGAGATGCAACAATAAAACGAAATCCAACAAAAAACAGAGGACCACTATAGCGTACCGCAATGTGAATGACTAAAAATGTAACGCCCCACAATATTGTCGCAGTAAATATTGCCAATTCTGGCTTACTTAATAAAGGATATTTAAACTGTTTTAGATTCACCATGAAAAACTTTCTCTTCCAATTTTCCCCACAATTTATGAAACAATAAGCGTTCCAACTCCCTGTTCGGTAAACAGCTCTAGTAAAACAGAATGAGGAGTTTTACCATTTAAAATGACAACACCTTCCACGCCATTTTGAAGGGCTTTTATACAAGTCTCTACTTTTGGAATCATGCCTCCTGAAATTGTCCCATTTTTAATAAATTTCTCAGCTTCAGAAACTGTCAATTCTTTTAAAAGTTTACCCTGGTTATCCAAAACACCAGGAACATCAGTGAGAAATAAAAGGCGTTTAGCCTCTAATGCACCAGCAATAGCTCCAGCAAAAATATCAGCATTAATATTATAAGTTTTACCATCGCGTCCTGGAGCCACAGGAGCAAGAACCGGTATCATTTCAGAACATGCTAAAAGATCTAGCAATGTGCGGTCAACTTCAACAGGCTCACCAACAAACCCCAAATCTAAAACACGCTCAATATGCGAATCAGGATCAATGACAGTTTTATAAGCCTTTTCGGCAAAAACCATATTGCCATCCTTGCCGCATAATCCTATTGCCCATTCTCCCTCAGCATTGATGAGAGCAACAATTTCTTTATTTATGGAACCCGCTAAAACCATTTCAACCACTTCAACGATCCGCTCATCGGTTACCCGTAATCCGTTTTCAAATCGCGATTCAATCCCCATTTTCATTAAAATTTCAGCAATTTGAGGCCCACCACCATGAACAACAACAGGATTAATCCCCGATTGCTTTAATAGAGCAATATCACGCGCAAATGCTCGCCCCAAAGCAGGATCACCCATAGCATGGCCGCCATATTTTACCACGACCGTTTCATTTTCATATTTTTGCATATAGGGTAAAGCAGACGATAAAAATGCTGCTTGTTTTTCCAAAACATCTACATCACCGTTTTTAGCATCATCCATCAATAGAGCCTCCTCATCACTTTTTACCATCTCTTAATGAAATTTAGGAAAAGTGAAAACAATAAAACCAAACTTTACTCTATCCACCCCCCCCCTGAAAATCGTCAATTTTCCTCTAAATTACGAAAAAGGAATAGCGAAATGAAATACAAAAACTTCCTTTAAAAATTGACAGCGAAAAATTAAACAAAATAGGCGTAAAAAAACGTCATTATTTTATGATCTTATATATAAAATTGAAAAGCAAAATTTTGAAGCTACGCTGCACATTCAACTCATTAGTTTATCCCTATGGATACTTAACAATGAATAGGAATATATACAACCATTGATTTTGTAAGATAAAAGTAAAGTTTCTTATAATAATAAAATTAACATATTCCTAAGATAAGAAATCACTCAACTGCTTTATAGCTTATCCCAATAAACTATAACTTTGGTTTTAAAAATTTGACTTTTTCTCAATCATTAAACATGAGGAAATGTCGATTGAACGCTCCTCATGGAGAATCATAATAAGTTGATTTATAATAATAATTTATCTTTTTATATCGTAAAATCGAAAAAAGGCTTTGCAACATTATCCATATATTGTGATAGCTCTTCAAAAGCATCTTCGTAAAAGCATTTAATTGTTTAGATTACTCTCTTCGTAAGATTTGATAAAATTTCTCATTTTCATGATCTGTCATTAAGTTTTTCTTTTTGCATAGCAATACATGCTTGAACTATTCAACGTTTTTTAGAATTTTTAATTCCTTTAATGTATTATTTTAATTATGTTATTTTATGAAAAAAGATTCATTTCGTATACTTCTCTTTCCATATCACTAACAATTTCAATAATATATCGTGCTATTTTCTAAGCATATTGTGCTATTTTTTATTGTATTTATTTTTTCTTTTTAAAGGTAACTTCCTCTATCTTCCCACCAACTTTTTATTATGCCAATAAATTCAATTAAGTGAACTCCATCGAATCTGTTTCCCCACAAGAGAGATACATCGAATACCTCAAAAAGTGTTTTGTTATGTCTTCTTTAGCATTAAACACACATTATCTCATTCCACAATTTCTTTGGAACAAAATACACTTGATTATAGCGTTTTTTATTATCTGGAAGAAGTATTTATGACATCAGAAATACAAAACTAAATCCGCATCTAAAAAGACATGATTACGGCTAAAAGCTAAGATGAGGCATGTAAAAGCTATTCCAAATAAAATAACCCTTATTTTAAAGGAAGCAGTGATTAAAACTATGAAAAATGCCAAAAATAAAATCGGTTATAAGAAGTTGATACTTTATTTGAAAAAGATGGATTGCCTAACAGCTTATTTAGCGTTTCTTGGCAAGCCGCTACCTATTTTATAGTTTTATTATAGAGCCTTTAAAAAGAAATTTTGAGTGAAAAAATAAACACAAAAAATACTGAATGCATAAAGGCAGTTATCATGACACTGGCAATATTTATTATCAATCACTCAATTGCGTTCTTATATGGATAAGCCCTTTTTAAAATGTCATAGACACTCAAAAATAAGACTTATCCATAAAACTCATGAAATATAAAAACTATCAGCAGCAGGAGTTTATCCTAAATTAGCTGTCTCTATCTTTTCTTTTCAAGAAAAAATGCTTTTCAAAGACAATGAGATAATAGAAAACTTAATGAAAATAACTTTCCTACAGCTCTCTCTAATTATTCTGAGAACATTCACATATTTTAACCAGAAATATTTTCAAAAAATTCTTTCATACGTGAAAAAAAACCATGTGATTGCGGTGAATTTTCATGATTTGAGAGCTTTTCAAATTTTTGCAACAATTCACGTTGTTCTTGCGTTAATTTCTGCGGTGTCTCAATCGTGATATGGATGTAAAGATCACCCCTTGCTTGCTGACGGCGCAACATGGGCATACCTTTGCCTCTAAGGCGGAATTGACGTCCATTTTGTGTCCCTTCTGGAATCTTAACGCGTGCTTTAACACCATCAAGGTCGGAAACTTCAAACTCTCCTCCTAAAGCAGCTGTTACCATTGAAATAGGAACGCGACAGTGAAGATCTGCTCCTTCTCGCTGAAAAAACTCATGCGGTTTAATGGAAAGGAAAATATAAAGATCACCATTGGGGCCACCACGAATACCAGCATCACCCTCACCAGAAAGGCGAATACGCGTTCCATCTTCAATACCAGCTGGAACATTTACGCTCAATGAACGTTTTTTCTCTATGCGTCGTGTCCCCTGACATTTGGGGCATGGATCCGTAATAGTTGCACCACGTCCATGACATGAAGGACATGTTCGCTCAATAGAAAAGAAACCTTGTGCTGCACGCACACGACCAGATCCATGACATATTCCACAAACTTGCGGCTTAGAGCCCTTTCTCGCTCCTGATCCCTCACAAACATCACACGTGACGGAACTGGGAATATTAATTTCTGCAGTTTTTCCTGAAAATGCCTCTTCTAAAGTCACTTCCATATTATAACTCAAATCTGCACCACGTTCGCGACTATCACCACGCTTACGGTGTGTCCCTCCCATAATCTCACCAAAAAAGTCTTCGAAAATATCCGCAAATCCACCACCAGCAGCAAAACCGCCAAAGGGATTTGCTCCCCCTTGACCACCACTATTTTCAAAGGCCGCATGGCCAAATCGATCATAAGCAGCACGCTTCTGAGGATCTTTAAGAACTTCATAGGCTTCGCCAATTTCTTTGAATTTTCGCTCTGCCTCTTTATCCCCCGCGTTGCGATCAGGATGATATTGCATTGCCAACTTACGAAAAGCAGATTTCAACTTTTTATCATCACATTCGCGAGTCACGCCAAGAATTTCATAATAGTCAACCTTCATCATGTATTCCTGATAATTTTTCTGTCATCCATCTTTATGGATAATATTGCTTTTAATTTATATTTTTAGCAACAAAGTTGCAACTTATCTCAAATAATAAAGCCCAGCCTTATATTTCAAAGGCCGGGTTTATAAATTAATCAACACATATGCTGACACTATTTCTTCTTATCATTAACTTCTTCAAAATCAGCATCAACAACATCATCATTCTTTGCCTCTGTTTCAGTGTCAGCGCTCGCTGCTTGTGAGGCTTCGTACATAGCCTGTCCAAGCTTCATACTGACTTCTGCTAATTTTTGCATCTTTGTTGTTACTTCTTCCGTATCACTGCCTTCAAGCGCAGATTTCAAATCAGATATTGCTGTTTCAATCTGTCCCTTTTCTTCAGCTGATACTTTATCGCCATATTCATTGAGCGACTTTTCAGTTGAATGAATAAGAGCCTCCGCTTGATTTCTAGCTTCAACACCTTCACGGCGTTTTTTATCCTCAGCCGCGTGCTCTTCTGCATCCTTTACCATTTTTTCAATATCAGCATCACTTAAACCACCTGATGCCTGAATACGAATTTGATGCTCTTTACCTGTTCCCTTATCTTTGGCCGAAACATTAACAATACCATTCGCATCGATATCAAAAGTAACTTCAATTTGAGGTATACCACGTGGTGCTGGAGGAATACCAACAAGATCAAATTGAGCCAATAACTTATTATCACTTGCCATTTCCCGTTCACCTTGGAAAACACGAATCGTCACAGCACTCTGGTTATCATCAGCTGTCGAAAAAACTTGCGATTTTTTTGTTGGGATAGTGGTATTGCGCTCAATAAGGCGTGTGAAAACCCCACCCAAGGTTTCAATACCCAAAGATAAAGGCGTTACATCTAGCAACAACACGTCTTTGACATCGCCTTGCAATACACCTCCTTGGATGGCAGCACCCATTGCGACCACTTCATCAGGATTAACACCTTTGTGTGGATCCTTACCAAAGAAGCTCTGCACGACTTGCTGAATCTTGGGCATACGTGTCATACCACCTACTAAAACAACTTCGTCAATTTCACCAGCCTTTAATCCAGCATCTTGCAACGCAGCTTTACAAGGCTCGATGGTACGCTGCACTAAATCGTCAACGAGAGATTCAAATTTTGCCCGAGTCAATTTCATTGTTAAGTGCTTGGGACCTGATTGATCTGCCGTGATAAATGGTAAATTGATTTCTGTTTGCTGTGACGAAGAAAGCTCAATCTTTGCTTTTTCTGCCGCTTCTTTTAAGCGCTGTAAAGCTAATTTATCATTTTTCAGATCAATTCCTTGCTCTTTTTTGAATTCATCTGCAAAATAACCAACTAGGCGCATATCAAAGTCTTCACCACCTAAAAACGTATCTCCATTGGTTGATTTAACTTCAAAAACGCCATCTCCAATTTCAAGAACTGAAATATCAAATGTACCACCACCAAGATCGTAAACTGCTATTGTTTTTCCGTCTTTTTTGTCCAAACCATAAGCTAAAGCAGCAGCTGTTGGCTCATTAATAATCCGTAAAACTTCAAGTCCAGCAATTTTACCCGCGTCTTTCGTAGCTTGACGTTGCGCATCATTAAAATAAGCAGGAACCGTAATAACGGCTTGTTCAACTTTTTCACCAAGATAAGATTCTGCTGTTTCCTTCATCTTTTGCAAAATCATAGCTGAAATTTGCGACGGAGAATATTTCTTTCCCGCTTCTTCAACCCATGCATCACCATTGTCACCTTTAACAATTTTATAAGGCACAAGTGCTTTATCTTTTTCAACCATAGGGTCATCAAAACGGCGCCCTATCAAACGTTTAACTGCAAAAACTGTCCCTTCAGGATTTGTCACCGCCTGCCGTTTAGCAGGCTGCCCAACAAGCCGCTCCCCCCCATCAGTAAAGGCAACAACGGAAGGTGTTGTTCGCGCTCCTTCTGAGTTTTCAATAACTTTTGCGTTTTTGCCATCCATAACAGCCACACAAGAGTTCGTTGTCCCCAAATCAATACCAATTACTTTTGCCATATTATAATCTCCATTCAGCAAGCTACCTCAACCTTCATAAAGCATCTTTTTAAGATAGCTCCTCATAACACCTAAAGCCCGTATATTGCTTCAAGCAACATAAATAATAATAAACTGCAAGTCGCAACAAGCCTTGCTGCCTCGTATATAAGAACAGGCTTTTATTGCTACAAGAGAATAATGAGAGAAACATCTCTAAAATAAAAAATTTATTTTAAAATAGGCACTCTAATGACCCATAAATACCATATTTATGAGAGACTTGAGATCATAATATATTTTTCTTGCAATTCTCAACAAATATATCTTTCTATAAAAATTAAAAAAATAAAAGAGCGATTGCACTCTCGCTCTTGATCTTCTCATCATTGATAAAATGATACTCCCGTAAAAGCTTTTTAAAAGGCGAATAATTTATATCACGAATATTATAAATTTTTCTTGGACTAAAATAATCATCATATCTAATGCTCACATCTGTAAAGGTATTATCCATCGATCTCCTTTCAAAAATTCTCCTTCTAACGGTCTCATTGTTTGCGGTTATTTGAAATCTATGCTTTAAACTCACCTAAAGCGTTTTTTCTTAACTATATAATTTTGAACTTTGAAAATATATAAAAATGCCTCTGTATAAACGCTTTAAAATGCCAAGAGCTGTCATAATATTAAACTTGGTAAAGTGGTTGATGATTGTTCTATATTATATTTATTAAGCAAAATAGTAGTGCATCATAGATTTTATACCATTTACAAATATTATTTATGAGATGAACACGGAAGCGTTGAGAGGTGTGTTGTCGTTGTAAACCTTACTGCCTTCTTTAAAATCAAATAATTCTATGATTTTTATTCTCATATTCAAATCAATTTCATTTTAGTATTTCTTTCTTTTATTTTAAATAAAAGCTCTGCTAAAATAAAAAAATATTCAAAGTGTGAATCTTATGAAGGAGGGTAAATCAATGATGACATCTATTATTAAGAAAATAACAAATCTCATCTTTAAGAATATAATCCATACACAATATCCATACAAAAAGGTTATCATAAATATCGTGTGTGCTCTTCTCTTTGCTGGTATAACCCTGCCAGCAGGTGCTCAGCAATATAAACTTGGCGACATAGAAATTCTCAATCCTTGGACACGAGAAACACCTAAAGGTATAAGAGTTGGTAGCGGTTATCTCTATATTATTAATCACAGTAATACCCCAGACCGTTTGGTTTCTATTTCCACAAACGGAGTAAAAACAACAGAGATACACTCTATGGCTGTCGTTAATGATATTATGAAAATGGAAAAAATGCACAATGGCATTGAAATTCCGGGAAATGGAGAAATCACGCTTAAGCCTGGCGGTGATCATATTATGTTTATGGGGCTTTCAAAACCATTCAAGTTAGGTGATAAAATTAGCGCAAAATTGACATTTGAGAAAGCAGGAACCATTGATGTTGATTTCTCTGTAAACGCTATGAAAGTACCATCACCTTCTAAATCCTCTCTTGTTCACTAAGCTCCTTTTATATAAATACACAATAAATACACACTTTATAAAATGAAGGAGCGTGAATTTTTTTACGCTCCTTTATTTTTTGTTTAATGCCATCAGTAAAAAATTATCCTCTTTGATGAATTAACTATGGTCAATTTCAGGAATACGTAAAACTTGTCCAGGATAAATTTTATCGGGAGATTTTAGCATTGGCTTATTGGCTTCAAAAATAAATGTGTTTTTATTACCTTGCCCTTTTCCATAAACCTCTTCAGCAATTTTCCAAAGATTATCACCAGATTTAACCTCATAAAAGCGAGAAGTTTTTCTAGGCGTTGTATCTATAACCTTTAATTGATCAACATCTACAGAAGAGATACCTTGTGAATTGCCAACAACCAGCAGTGCTTTTTCAAGTGTTTCCCTGTCTGGAACTTCACCGCTTAAAATAGCTTTACCGTCTTCAACTTGAATATTGACTTTTTCTGTACCGAGTTGAAAATCATCAAATGCTCTTTTAAAATCCTTTTCTTTTGGTTCATGGTCCCCAATACCTAACTTTTCCCCTACAGTTTTAATAAAATTAAAAAATCCCATTACGACCTTCTTTCGTGTAGCAGAAACAAATTTTTGTGCATATATTGCCACATTCTTTTCTTTGCTCTTAAAACACATAGGCAGATTTTCTAAACTTCAACAATCAAAACTACATCTGTTCAATTATGAGACAAATACAATAATAAACTTTGTAATAAACCTTGATAAAAAAAGCCTTTATGAAAATTTTCTCTCAAATGAAGGGATCTTAATAGACATAGAAACATTATAAATTATGAAAGCAAAACAAGATTTTACAGTAATGACAAAAGGTTTTTTACTTTGCTACAATTTGTATCATATTTGTTTTGCAAAAAAAATATGAACTCCCATATAAATAAGTGTGGGTAATTTGCTACCACAGCAATAGAAAGGTCTAAGAAACCATGAAAGATACACCAACAATCACACAAACGATTGTACTTGTTGATGATGATCGCAATATTTTGACATCTTTATCTTTTGCGCTTGAGACAGAAGGATATCGGGTTGAAAGCTATACAGATGGAGCATCTGCACTCAAGGGTCTCACACTTCACCCTCCACACTTAGCTATTTTTGATATTAAAATGCCCCGAATGGATGGGATGGAACTTTTGCGTCGTTTGCGTCAAAAATCTGATCTTCCAGTTATTTTTCTCACCTCTAAAGATGATGAAATTGATGAATTATTTGGTCTCAAAATGGGAGCTGATGATTTTATTACTAAACCTTTCTCCCAACGTCTTCTTATTGAACGCGTGAAAGCTATTTTGCGCCGTTCTAATGCACGTAACCAACCGCTTTCTACAGGAACTTCTTCCACCTCTTCTATCAAACGTGGAGATCTTGTGATGGATCAAGAACGCCATACCTGTACATGGAAAGATAAACCTGTTATTTTAACCGTTACGGAATTTTTGATTCTGCAAACCTTAGCACAAAGACCAGGAGTTGTAAAAAGTCGTGATGCTTTAATGGATGCTGCCTATAGTGATCAAGTCTACGTAGATGATCGCACCATTGATAGTCACATTAAACGTCTGCGTAAAAAGTTTAAACAAGTGGATGATGATTTTGCAATGATTGAAACACTTTATGGTGTAGGTTATCGTTTCCACGAGGTATAAAACTACTTTGTCGCAAAAATTTGAACGGCAATCAAATCGATGACAGACAATTCTCAACTGGAAACTTTACAAAAAACAACCGTTAATGGTACATCCTCAACGCCATTTCTTATGTTTGCTCGTTTGCATCTTCGAATACAACGTCTCTTTAGACAATTGCTTTTTTCCAGCCTTACACGTCGCATTGTTATATTAAACATTGCTGCCCTTGCCGTTTTAGTTACAGGCATTTTATACCTTAACCAATTTCGCGATGGTTTAATTGAAGCAAAAATTAAAAGTTTATGTACCCAAGGAAAAATTATTGCTGGGGCTATTGCTGCTTCTGCAACAGTAGATACAAATTCTATCCTCATTGATCCCCAAAAACTCTTAGAGTTACAGACTGGTGAAAGCGTTACACCAGCCCCTCAATCAACCGATTCTTGGGATTTTCCTATTAACCCTGAGCAAGTTGCCCCTCTTTTACGGCGTCTCATCACACCTAAAACGACAAGAGCACGTATCTATGATCGTGATGCTACTCTCCTTCTTGATTCGCGCGTTCTTTATTCTAGTGGAGAAGTTTTTAGTTATGATTTACCCCCACTTAAAACAGAACAAAACATGTGGGATCGCCTTACTTCATGGTATTCAAGCGCATTTTATGGCAAAGGTATTGCTCTTGACAGAGAACAAATAAAAACCAGTGGTATTGCTTATCCAGAAGTGTACCGTGCATTAAACGGATCTCTTGCTACGGCAAAAAGACGCAACAGACAAGGGCAATTAATTGTTTCTGTTGCCGTTCCTGTTCAACGCTATCGCGCAGTGGTTGGAGCTCTTCTTCTTTCAACCACTGGTTCCGATATTGATAACATTGTAAAAGGCGAAAGACTGGTTATCTTTAAAGTTTTTGCCGTTGTAGGTAGCGTACTTTTGGTTCTTTCTCTCTTTTTGGCCCATACGATTGCCCATCCATTAAGTAAATTATCTGCCTCGGCTAATCGAGTGCGTAATGGCAATAATCAGCGTGTAGAAATTCCTGATTTTTCAATGCGTGAAGATGAAATTGGTCACCTTTCAACTTCTATTCGTGATATGACCAATGCCCTTTATATGCGTATTGAAGCCATTGAACGCTTTGCTGCTGATGTAAGCCACGAATTAAAAAATCCTCTCACCTCTCTACGCAGTGCTGTTGAAACGCTCCCTCTGGCTAAAAATGAAGAAGCACAAGAGAAATTGCTTGAAATTATTCAACATGATGTGCGCCGCCTTGATCGGTTGATTACAGATATTTCTGATGCATCACGGCTCGATGCAGAGCTTGCACGAGAAACCGCAGAGATTGTTGATATGACACCGCTTTTGGAAAGTCTTGTTCATGCTGTTCAGGAAGTGTATCGTAATACGCAAACCATTGATATAAGCCTTAATATTGTTCCACGTCCTCATGGAAAAGCCTATCTTGTATTGGGACACGAACTCCGTTTAGGACAAGTGATTTCAAATCTTCTTGAAAATGCGCGTTCTTTTATTCCTCGGAATCGTGGCAAAATTTGCATTACTATGAAAAGTCATGCTTCAACCCTTATTTTAACCATTGAAGATAATGGCCCAGGTATTCGTTCAGAAAATATTGAACGCATTTTTGAACGTTTTTATACAGATCGACCAAATGAAGATGCTTTTGGGCAAAACTCTGGACTTGGCCTTTCTATTAGTCGGCAAATCATCGAAGCTCATAATGGGACAATTACAGCCGAAAATATTATTGATCCTACACTTGGGAAGTGTAAAACTGGTGCACGTTTTACTATTATGCTTCCGCTTGCTAAATAAATCTTTTATCCAAAGTAAAAGACATGAAAACAAAATGTGAAATACTCCACGCAAATTGCCTTCAACTAGGCGGCAAGGGGCTGTTAATTATAGGTCCATCGGGATCAGGAAAATCAACCCTCACCCTTTCTTTGCTTGACCGCGCTGAGTGGTCAAAACGTGAAGCGAAGCTTATCAGTGATGATTATACAATGTTGCGTGCGGAAAATGGAAAGCTTCACGGATACACTCCCGATAATTTAGAGGGCGGCATCGAGATTCGTGGCGTTGGTCTTTATATGATAGAATTTGAAAAGCACACAACTATCGATTGTGCTATTTTTCTCGGTCCGGAATATGAACGTTTTTCCACAAATAAAACTTTTCAATTTGAAAATTTGCACATTCCTCTTTTAAAACTTCCCTCTCTTCGTGAAGCCGATTGTACCGCCATTTGTCAAGCTATTGAAGCATTTTTGTTTAAAAAAATATGGCATAAATCTGTCTAATTTTTTTCTAAAGATAAAAAAATCACAATTTTTGCCTTTTTTTTGCAAATTTTTCTTGGCAGCAAGATAAAGCCTTGTACAATGTCTTTCCCACCAATATGGTTGGGTCTTATTAGTTAACAGGAGTTTGCGTAAATGATTGGACTCGTGCTTGTAACGCACGGTGAGCTGGCTGTCGAATTTTTACATGCCGTGGAACATGTTGTTGGAGTACAAGAAAAGTTCGCAACAATATGCGTTTATCCCGATGACGATATAGATCAGCGCCGAGGTGATATTATAGCCGCAGTAACCGATACAGATACGGATCATGGCGTCATCATATTAACAGATGTGTTCGGTGGAACACCATCAAATATAGCTATTCCTGCTATTGAAAAAGGGCGCGTTGAAATGATTGCGGGTGTTAATTTGCCCATGCTTATTAAACTGATTTCTATTCGCAAATGTCCTGATATTTCATTATCAGACGCGTTAAGAATAGCACAAGAAGCAGGGCGTAAATATATTAATGTACCAAGTATGATTAGCGGATAATAAAATACCAATGTTTTCCAAAGATACCCTCCCGTGTATAAGTCGTCATTTTAATATCTGTAATAAACGTGGGTTGCATGCACGTGCTTCTGCAAAATTTGTACAAACTGTTGACAATTTTAATGTTACTGTTGAAGTTGAAAAAGATGGAAAAATTGTTGGCGGATCATCAATTATGGGACTTATGATGCTAGCGGCTTCATCCGGTTGCAACCTCACCATTCGTGTTTCAGGACCAGAAGCAACAGATGCTCTTAATGCTCTTGAAAAGCTCATCAATAACAACTTTGGAGAGGAAAACTAGTGCTTTTTCATCATAAACAAGGATGATAATTCTTAGAAAATAGGAACTTTCCATCATTATTTTGAATTTTAATTTCTCTTCCCGCTTTTATACCAATATTCATATCCATTATGGATTGGTATAATTATCATAAATGTAAAAGCTTATAGTAATTTTGTTATGCTGGTTTTTTCTTCCTTTCCTAACATTATTTGACCAATTTGAATAGTTTTGCGTATTATGGCTATTCCCCGACTTAATCATATAATTAAATCTTTACAGAAAAGAGAACTCTTCACCTTGTATTAGAATATGCTTTATTTTAGGCTAAAGATAAATGTCAAAATAATTTCGCACATCAACAATCTATCAACTTTTCTTATTTTCTGCTAACTTTGTAGCCTTTATAATACACAAGTAATCTTCCATTGCACATCATTGTGATACAGATCATGAAAACGCAATTCTTATCAATGTCATAACCATTTTCTTAAAACGAATAAGCTTTATACGCTCATAATTATAGTAAGCATTTTTTAGACATTCTTTTTCTACACTATTGCCTTGTTTTATGTGGTACGTGCCCCGCCCTTATTATCTATATTGCGCTTGGGATAGCATCTTTCATTATAAGGAGATAATATCATGGGTCGTCTATTTAGTGCTCTCCAGATTCCTCAACAAACAACAAAAGCCCTCGTATCATTGCAAAATGGCTTACCAAAAGCGCAATGGATCAACCCGCAAAATTTTCATGTCACCTTATCTTTTTTTGGCGAAGTTGAAAGTTCTACAGCAGATGAAATTATGCATACCTTTAACACTATAGAACTTCCTTCTTTTACACTACAGATAAAGGATTTTGAAGTTTTTGGTTCAGAAAATGCTCCCCATTCTCTTGTGGTTCGCATTGAACCTTGTGAAAAGCTTACTCTTTTACATGAAAAGATGCAATATATTCGGAATAAATTAGAGTTAAAGCCTGATGAAAGACTGTTTATTCCGCATATCACTCTTGCACGAATATTTGATATTAATCTTAAAGATCTTTCTTCTTATCTATCTTTTCAAAATGATTTTTTTGTCCCTCCTTTTGAAGTTGATCATTTTGTTTTATTGTTATCGGCCTCTCCCTTAAATAAGGCTCCCTATATTGTAAAAGGAAATTGGCCACTTCAAAAATAAAAGGGTGTTTGTCACACCCTTTAAAAACTCTTTGAGAAAAGACCCTATATATATGAAACTGCAGGGAATACTGCATTTTACGATAGAGGTTTGTTATTGATGTGTTTTAAGCCGAATCAGCTTCAACAGAAGCTTCTTTTGCTCCTCCTTTAGCTACACCCACTATAGCTGGACGTAACACCCTTTCCCCGATAATATAACCTGCCTGAACCACTTGTTGAACAGTATTATCTGGAACATCAGCATTGGGAATTTCAAACATCGCTTGATGAAAGTGAGGATCAAATTTTTGCCCCTCTGGATGAATTTTTTGCACCCCATGACGTTCTAATGCTGCCATCATGGCACGTTCAGTCATTTCAACGCCTTCTGCCAATGATTTCAAACCAGCATCACTCTCCCGTGCACCTTCTGGAATAGCTTCCAAAGCACGACTGAGATTGTCAGAAACCGATAACATATCCCGTGCAAAATTAGCAATGGAATAAGCCTTTGCATCCGCCACATCTCGCATAGTACGGCGTCGAAGATTTTCCATATCTGCAACAAGACGTAAAAGCTGATCTTTCAGTTCTTTATTTTCATCCTGCAAAGACGCTAAAAGATCACTAACCTCATTGCTTTCTGTTTCAATGACTTCGTGTTCCTCTGTTTTATGTGTTTTTAAAAATTCATCGGCTGCCTGTTTAAGTGTATTACGATCAGCTGGATTTTTTAAATCACAATTTTCAAATGAAGCGTCAGTAAATTTGTTTTTTTCATCAGACATAAAAATTTTATTCCTTCATAAGATTCTTTATTCTCGATATCGAAATTCTACAGACAAAAATCAAGGGGTAGCGATGTATATAATACAATGAGCTTTTATAGTACAAATACTTACTTGCATCGTTTTAACGCAATAACTGTGACACAAGTTGAGCTGTATAATCAACCATGGGCACAATCCTTGCATAATTAAGCCGTGTAGGACCAATAACACCTAAAGCACCAATGACTCTTTGTTGTGAATCTCGATAAGGTGCTACAACTAAAGAAGAACCAGAAAGAGAAAATAACTTATTTTCTGAACCAATAAAAATTCTAACCCCAGAACCTTCATCCGTTAAATCGAGAAGCTGTGCCATACTCTCGCGCGTTTCAAGATCATCAAACAAATGGCGTAACCGTTCTAAATCTTCTTCTGCTTTCACATCTTCAAGTAAATTGCTACGCCCGCGAACAATGAGGTGTATTTTATGATCAGCATCTTCTCCTCCCCAAAGAGCTAATCCCGTTTCAACAAGATGATGTGATAAATCATCAAGTGCGGCCCTTGTTTCTGCGCATAAGCGGGCAATTTCCCCTTTAGCTTCACTCAATGTACGCCCTTGAATATGGGCATTGAGAAAATTCGTTGCTTCCGTCAATTGTGCATGGGTAACCCCTTCTGGTAAATGAACAATACGATTTTCAACTTCACCTTGTTGAGTCACCAAAACGGCAAGAGCGTGCTCCCTATCAAGGCGCACAAATTCAATATGTTTCAATGTTCCTTCTTGTTTTGTTGCTAAAACAAGCCCTGCCCCACGTGAAAGATCTGAAAGAACTCGGCTTGCTTGAACAAGAAAATGTTCAACCGATTGTGCATGACCAGCCTCTTTGACTTGCATTTCAATATTTTCTCGCTCTTCGTTTGGCAAATCACCCGCTTCCATAAATGCATCAACAAAAAAGCGTAAACCTGATTGTGTCGGCATTCGACCCGCAGAAACATGTGGTGCATAAATCAAACCGAGATGTTCAAGATCACTCATCACATTGCGAATCGTCGCAGGCGATAATGTCTGTTGTAAAAGCCGCGAAATATTACGTGACCCTACAGGTTCACCATCATTAAGATAAGCTTCAACAATATGGCGAAAAATATCACGCGAACGTTCATCAAGATATTTTAGTTCATTATCAATAGTTTTGTGCTTCATCTCAATTGTTTCACTACTTTTAAAATCCTCATCTCTTATATAAGTTTTGCCAAGGTTTGGTCAAATAGTCTAAAGTAGTATAAAAATATATTATCCTATTGAGCTGTAAAATGCTACCTTTCAGAGTGATGCTTGATAAATTACGCAGGAAATATTTTTTGTTAGAGTGTGTGAGAAATATTTAAGATAAGAGTTGATCTGTAAAGTGGTCTGCTGTAGGGACTTATCAAGAGAATCTAGATTGATTAAAAACCGCTGTAGATAGAAAATTTCACCCTTTAGAGCAAGCAGGAAATTGGAAATTTACCATAAAAATGCTATCATAAATAAAGACATGTCTTTCATATCTTTGCAAGGTTATTTTCATACAAGATAAAAAATTTTATTGGAATAAAATATCATTAAACGTGTAAAATAATCATATCATGTAAAATGTGTGTGTATGAGCATTAAAGTCGGTTTTTAGCACAAAAATAATTCCCCTTTCATTTTTGGAGAAATCTATATGAGAAGCATAGCAGATAAAAAACTTGTCATTGCTACACATAACACCGGAAAATTGCATGAAATCACTACTTTAATTACGCCTTTCGGTTTAATAATACAATCGGCAAAAGAACTGGGCTTGCCAGAACCAAAAGAAACGGGAAAAACATTTGAAGAAAATGCTTATATTAAAGCTTTTTCAGCAGCAAAAAAAACAGGACTTCCTGCCCTATCTGATGATTCAGGCTTAGAGGTAGATGCATTGGAGGGTGCGCCAGGCGTTTATACCGCTGATTGGGCAATTCAAGCCGATGGTACACGTAATTTTCCAAAAGCTATGAAAAAAATAGAAAATGAACTCCAAAAAGTCGGAGCACGAGAAAAAAGTCAACGGAAATGCCGTTTTATATCCGTCATTTGCATTGCATGGCCTGATGCTCATGCAGATTACTTCCGTGGATGCGTTGAAGGAACGTTCATTTGGCCTCCACGGGGAGATAAAGGCTTTGGTTTTGATCCTATTTTTTTACCCGATGGATGTGAAAATACCTTTGGAGAAATGTCAACAGAGCAAAAACACAACTGGAAACGTAATGATATTCCCCCTCTTTCACATCGCGCACGTGCTTTCAAACTTTTGGCAGAAAACCTTTTAGCATTCTCATGAAAGAACCTTTTGGCATTTACATTCATTGGCCCTTTTGTGCAGCTAAATGTCCTTATTGTGACTTTAATTCGCATGTTCGCATCCATGGTGTTGATCAACCACGTTTTGTCACCGCCTTTAAGCGCGAAATAGAAACACAATACCACAAAATAGGCCCACGCCATATTACAAGTATTTTTATTGGTGGAGGAACCCCTTCCCTTATGGAGCCGCAAACTGTCGATGCCCTATTGCAAGCACTTGCAAAAAAATGGGTAGTCGATGATAAAGTTGAAATTACATTAGAAGCTAATCCATCCAGTGTGGAAGCAGAGCGCTTTCGTGGATACCGTGCGGCAGGTGTTAATCGCTTATCTCTAGGGATACAAGCGCTCAATGATAAAGCATTGCGCAAACTTGGCCGACTCCATAATGTGGAACAAGCTCTTTGTGCCATTGCTTTAGCACGGCAAATTTTTCCACGTTTATCCTTTGATCTCATTTATGCCCGCCCCGAACAAACCCTTGAACAATGGAAATCTGAACTTGTACAAGCAATTGATTTAGCAGCGGACCATCTTTCTCTTTATCAATTGACGATCGAAGAAGGAACCGCCTTTAAACGGCTTCATGATGCAGGAAGACTTATCCTTCCCCCATCAGAGCTAGCAGCAGATCTGTATCATCTTACTCAAGAAATAACGGCACTACATGGACTTCCTGCCTATGAAATCTCAAACCATGCAATGCCCGGTGCCGAATCAGCACACAATCTTCTTTATTGGCGTTATCACCAATATGCAGGCTTTGGTCCAGGAGCACATGGACGTTTCATTGAGCACGCATCGAATCATTCCTCTTTCTGTTCAAAAACATTGTCATCACACCTTGAAAACCGCGAACGTTATGTCACAATAAATGAAAAGCATCCCGAACAGTGGCTTAATTTGGTAGAAACAACAGGACATGGCTGTATTGAAACGGAACATTTAACCACTGAACAACAGGCAAATGAAATGCTCCTTATGGGATTACGCCTTTGCGAAGGCTTAGAACTTATACGCTATGAAACCTTAAGCCCTAAACGTATCCCAATGGAAAAACTGATCGATTTACAACACCAAGAATTGATAGAAATGGTGGATAACCAACGCTTAAAAGCAACAACCAAAGGACGTATTGTTCTTGATCACATCATCAGCCAACTTGCAAATTAAAGTTTTTATAACAACATACTTATTTTAATCATAATTATCATTTTTCATAGCAAGGTGAGATTAGAATATTGTGAGCTTCTCTCATTTCAAAACTATTTATAGCAAGTTAGTTATCGCCATTTGCTTACACCTTAAAAATAGAGAAGCATGTGGATAAAAACTATAAAAAAGGAGTAAAAAGGCCTCTTATGAACACTCTTAAGTGCTAAAAGCTATTGCAATATTTTGAGCTAGAAAGTGTATGGTGCTCTAACTTTATTTTTCATAAACATAAAGATGGGGAGGCATTATAGATTTTATATTACAACATTCATAAGCACCGTAGTAGCACAAATGTGACAAACATTGAGAAAATTCCTCTAAAACAAATACGTGAATGCATAACACGATAATGTATTTTTTCTTTATGAAATCGTGGCACCATTAAAAGAACCATAGAAATAAGCATGAAACCATGCATCAATTTCTGATTATTTAAAAAGATCTTACTCTATTTACTTTTGAAAACCGTAAAGCCGAATAAAAAAGAAAGTAAAAAAGCACGCTGATTTTCACCTTTATACCTTTATATTTTTCCTCAATGAGATTGTAAGTCTGTTTCAGAGATTATAAAAAATAGATATACGCAATACTTTTATCCTATTCTGGCATGTAAAAGCGGTTATCGCAAAAAGTACTGAACCAATATTTATTTGAGATACGCGGCTGTATGATTGGTATTGATTTATAGGTCACAGCAAAATCACGAGCTTTATTAAACAAATAATGCACTCAAATGGCAAATATACCCGATATGAATCGAGATTGCTTTGTTAGCGAGCGAAACGATGTTAATCCCATATGATCTTACTTGTATGCATAATACTTATGAGTATCTGTACGCGTCCTTTAAGGTTATTTTATTAAAAAATTGAGAATAATACTAGGACAATCCTTGGCTCAAGAAGTCAACATGCTGCTACAAAAAATTCTGTGTATCTTTATCATAACCAAGATTCAAGCTGATTAAATAAGCTCACCTTCTATCTCGTAATGATTTTGCAACGGAAGTTCTTGGGGACAAAAAAAGCATGGCAAAATATATGAAATAAAACAAACTTAAAGCGCTTTTCCTATAGGCTTTATTCTAAGAGAGTCTAATTGGAACAAGAAGTACCTTTTATGAGAGTGCAGAAAACATATCAAAACATGAGCTGTGAATGAGCGCATTTATGTTGTACGAACTTTTTACAATAGCAGCATGTTTTTGTGTGTCTTTATGGCTTCAACCTGTCATCACACAATGATGATATAATATTCATTGTTTTCCATATATGATTGCGTGTGACTTCCTTTCTACACTTTAAAGAACGAATATTTTCAATCCAATATGGTCTAAACAGTTCTACTTCTTCAAGCAGGTCTCTCTTGGCTTTCCAATTATGTAATTCACTTAACTAAAAACTCTACAGGCAAGAATCCCAACTTAAGAATATTCATCACTTACTCTAAAACCACTTAATATATTAAGTCTTACGAGACTCATATCACCACACCTTAAATGTCAATATCTTATAGCTCAACAAGATAAAGGTATTTTTGAACCAAAAATCTTTTCTTTATGCAAAAAATTCAATAATAAAACGCTCATAAATAGTAGTAAGAGTTTCCACTGCATTAAGGGCCACACACTCATCTACCATATGCATCGTTTGCCCTGGTAAGCCAAATTCAATCACTGGGCAATAATCCTTAATAAATCGCGCATCTGAAGTACCACCAGAAGTGGAACATTCTGGTATATTCCCTGTTACACTTTTAATAGCATTGGATAAAGTTTGAATGAGTTTATCATTTTTGGTCAAAAAAACATCTCCTAAACTTGGAATCCATTCAAGCTGATAAGAGGGATATTGGTCACCATTGTTTTTTGATTGCACCAAAGCAAGACGCTTTTCAATTTCCTTCATCAGTGTTTCTTTTGTCCAAAGATCATTGTAGCGTATATTAAAATGAACTGTTGTCTGCGCTGGGATAACATTGACCGCTAAATTACCGGTATCAATGCTTGTTAGCTCTAGATTACTGGGTTGAAAATTCTCTGTCCCTTTATCTAAAGCAGTTTGTGTCAATGCTTGAATAAGCTTACTTGCCAAAGGCAAGGGATTAGCAGCCCGCTCTGGAAAAGCAACATGACCTTGGCGACCTTTCACGGTAATGATACCAGAAATCGATCCGCGGCGACCGATTTTGATGACATCCCCAACAGTCTTTACACTTGTTGGTTCCCCCACAAGAGCCGCGGTCCATTTTTCGCCTTTTTTTTCTGCCCATTTGAGAAGTTTGACGGTACCATTAACAGCAGGTCCCTCTTCATCACCGGTAATCAAAAAACTTACCATTCCTTTAATGGATCGTTTCTCAAGAACTCGCGCTAGCGCCGCAATAAAACAAGCGATTCCGCCCTTCATATCAACAGCACCCCGCCCATATAATTTTCCCTGATCTATGACAGCTTCAAAAGGTGAATAAGTCCAATCTTCCAATGCACCTGGTGGTACGACATCTGTATGACCCGCAAACATAAGATGGGGTCCTTCATTTCCCATTTTTGCATAAAGATTTTCAACATTATCTGTATTTTTATCCGTAAAAATAGGGCGCTCGACGTGAAATCCCATTTTTTTCAAAAATTGTTCCAAAGTTGATAAAGCTCCCGCTTCATGAGGTGTAACAGAAGGACAACGGATAAGTCTCTTTAGTAGCTGAAGTGGATCTGTAAGAACAGGCATAAGGTCCCTTCCCATTTTTTATAAGTCATCGGAACTTAAGGTTATTACGCTGAATTACAAAAAAGATAAAGAAAAAACATTGAAGACACTCAGCAAACCAAGCAGGGGAGAACAATCGTGCTGAGAGCTTCAATGGCTTCCTCATTATACATGAGCAAGCACACACACAACAAAACACTCAACAAAAAGTTCCGTTAAATGTTGCCTTCATTTGAAAGTTTTTTACGCCTCTAAATTATATGAATCAAAATTAATTGCTTGCAATCTATGGGCATTTTCCTTCAACCAAGCACGGTACGTTTTACTATCAGGACATAGCTCTTCACAAAGAGCCCAAAATCTTGGTCCGTGATTCATTTCAACAAGATGAGCAACCTCATGAGCAACAACATATTCCACAACTTCTTTTGGTGCCATAACAAGGCGCCAAGAAAAAGAAAGACGCTTATCTATTGAACAAGATCCCCAACGACTTCTCGTATCTTTATAACAAATTGATTTGACTTTACGCTCTACTTTATGGGCATAATGTGCCACCAAAGGTGTTATAATAAGTGCTGCTTGTTTTTTCAAAACGTCAGCAATGCGTCTTGGGAGGTATTCTAATTGACCATAAACAATAATTTTAGGTCCTTGCTCCGCATCTGCTGTAAGGATTTCTGTTACCCCACGCCCTTCTTTATGCTTTATGGTATGGGAAACACCTAATAAAGGAATCATTGCCCCCTCTTTGAGATAAGCATTTTCATGAGAGATTTGTAAACGAGCAAGACGTGCCTCAATCCAAGATCGATGCTTTTCAATAAAACTTTGAATCGTACAGAGACTTATCGCTGGTGGTGTTGTTACACAAATCTCTTGACTGCTGGCATCAATACGTAAGGTAAGACGGCGTGCATACTTATTTTCCCGCACCCGTACAGGTACAGAGCGATCAGAAAAAATAAAATGCTGTTTAGAAATGCTCATATATTTTTATCTTCATCAATAAATGTACCCCTTATTTTGCATTAATCTGATTAATAAAAGATCTCAATACTGTTTCAAGGCAATCTAAATCTTGTGGACGAGAAAAGCGATGATCTGCATCACGAACAAGTGTCAACGTTACATCATGGAGAGGTAAATGATCAAGTAAAGTCAATGTATGCTGATAGGGAATATCTTCATCTTCCATCCCTTGTAGAATATGGACTGGACACCCAACATCAATGCATCCTTTCATAACACAATTTTCGCGCCCATCTTCAATTAATGTTTTTGTAAAGGGCATTGGCTCTGTATCATCAACAGCAGGTCGTTCAATATAGCCTTTTTCTTCCAAAATCTTCCATTCTTCTGGGCCTAATTTTGGTTCCACCAATGTTTGTGTAAAATCAGGCGCTGGAGCAATCAATATCATGCCAGCAAGCTTCTTATTTTTCTGTGCTAGCATCATAGCAAGCCTTAGTGCAATCCACCCACCCATAGAGGAACCAATCAAAATTTGTGGACCCTCACAATAGGTTTCAAAAGTCGCTAAACTTTCCTTAACCCAACGCGAAATTGTTCCTTGAAAAAAATCACCTTCAGATTCTCCATGTCCAGAATAATCAAAACGTAAACAAGACAAATCATTCTTCTGAGCAAATTGATCAACTAACGTTGCCTTACTTCCCAACATATCGGATTGATAGCCAGGAAGCCAAACCAAACCTGGAGATTGGCGCCCCTTGCGATAGCGTACTGCAAGTGTGGTGTTCTCAAACGAAAAAAACTGACAAGGAATATGTTGATCCATGATTCTTTATCCTCCATAAAACAATTTCTTTAAATTAAGAGAAAACTTTTATAATCTAAATCATTCCAAAAAGTAATAAATCAAATAATGAAAATAACACGAATTATAGTTGTTTTTAGGTGCATAATTGTATATTAAATTAACTGTAGTTGAATCAAAATTTAAGGAGCATAAACCATTCGTAAACCGTTTAAAATGACACCTACCCAAAAAGACGGACCACGTTCAAATAAGGATATTCGGGTACCTCATGTTCAGCTTATCAATGATGAGGGACAACATCAGGGAGTTGTTGCGATACAAGAAGCTCTTGCTATGGCTGCAGATGCGGGACTTGATTTGGTTGAGATTGTACCAAATGCAGAGCCACCCGTATGTAAAATCATCGATTTGGGAAAATTAAAATATCAAACCCAAAAAAAAGCTGCTGAAACACGTAAGAAGCAAAAAGTCATCGAAATCAAAGAGATTAAGATGCGCCCAAATGTTGATGTCCATGATTATGGAGTCAAGCTCAAGGCTGTTCATCGCTTTATTGATCATGGTGATAAAGTAAAAATTACTTTGCGTTTTCGTGGTCGTGAGATGGCTCACCAAGATCTTGGATTAAAGCTTCTTCAGCGTGTGAAAGAAGATACAAGTGAAATTGCCAAAATCGAATTGGAGCCAAAGCTTGAAGGCCGGCAAATGATGATGGTGATAGCACCTAAATAGTTTTGCATTGGAATAATATTCGCATGCAACTCATCAGCATGAGCGTATGGTATTTTTAGAAGCACCACATAGAGTTTTTGTGGTGCTTTTAAGGTTTTATAAATGTGTATAAAGCCTTTTAAGAGTTTAATAATGCTTGATCGATTTATAAGAAGAATTCGTTATTTTGCATATTAAATGAGAAAGCTCAAACATCGTAAGGCCTTCTTATTTCAAGCACTCTTATCATGCAATGCGGCGAAATTGTTTGCTTACACATCACAAATGGAGATGATACATAAAAAATTATTAAAAAAGCAGAAATGTTTTTTGTGAGCCATTTCAAGTGCCAAAGGCTATCACAATATGGAAATTGGTAAATACAATAGTGAAACTCGCCGGTATCTTTTATTGAAAACTACAAATAATGATGAACAACGAATTTTCGTTATACCTTTTACAGAAACTTTGCACTACATTCTTCACTCTCGCCGTCGTGAAATTGATATGATGAGCCTTGAAAGAAAAGACTATTTTTGTAAAAAAGATTAAGGGGCTTTTTAATTAAGAGTGTTTCAATCTTGCATAAAATAATGAGAGAATATAGAAGCACTTCATGGCTAAAAAACAAATTTCCTCTTTCGACAAACATCTTATTATCCGCCTTTTACGAGAAAATTTTCGTAAACATATGCGTTGGTACAGTGCGGCTATCTTCTCAATGATCATCATTTCTTGTACCACAGCAACCAGTGCATGGATTATGCGGGATGTTGTTAATCAGATTATTGATGCACAAAATTTTCCTATGATTGTTTTGATTTCTAGCTGCATTGCTTTTATCTTTATTCTCAAAGGAGTTGCAACTTTTTTCCAAACTTACTTTCTAAACAAAGCAGGCAACAGTATCATTGCTGAACAACAGCGTAAAATTTTTGCACGACTTATGGAACAAGGAGTCTCTTTTTATCATAATAATACTTCATCTGATCTTCTTGTTCGTGTAACTCATAATGCAACAGCCGTACGTAATATAATTGATACTATTATCACAACTTTTGTACGTGATTTGCTTTCCGTTAGTGGTCTGTTGCTTGTCATGTTCATTCAAAACTTTGTGTTAATCTCCATTACTTTAATCGTAGGACCACTAGCTTTTTTAGGCGTTCGAATGGCTTTAAAACGCGTTCGCAGCTTGATGGAAAAAGAGCTCCTTTCACTTGGTGAAATTATCAAAATCGTACAGGAAACGGCTGTTGGTATTCGAATCATCAAGGCCTTTTCACTAGAAGAAGTCATGAAAAAACGGATGGACAAAGCCATTTGTGATGTTGAAAAACAAACAAACAGTATTGCAACACTCGAAGCTATTACCAATCCAATTATGGAAACACTCACGGGTGTTGCCATTGCAGGTATTATTTGTTTTTCCGGTTATCTTGCAACCCAACGCGCAGGTGTTCAAGGTGAATTTATGTCCTTTATTGTTGCTTTACTTTTAGCTTATGAACCCGCAAAAAGACTAGCAAATGTACGTGTTAAAATTGAATCTGGCTTGGTCAATATCCGTACGATGTTTGAAATACTCGATTGTCCCCTTACAGTTGTAGAACATAAAGAAGCTAAAGATCTGAATAAAACGCAAGGAACTATTCGTTTCGAACATGTTTCTTTTGCATACACTAATAACAAAATGATATTGAAAGACATCAATCTAGAAATAGAAGCCGGAAAAATGACAGCATTGGTGGGACCATCCGGTTCGGGAAAATCAACCCTTATCAACCTTATTATGCGCCTCTATGACCCCACAAAAGGACGCATATTGATTAATGATCAAGACATTCGCTACACAACATTTCGCTCTCTGAGAAACCTGATGGCTTATGTAGGACAGGATACTTTTCTCTTTCAAGGAACTGTTAAATATAATATCGGGCTTGGAAAAGAAGGGGCTAGTGATGACGAAATTATCGAAGCAGCAAAAGCAGCAAATGCTCATGACTTTATTATGAGTTTGCCAAATGGTTATGATACACAGATAGGTGATAATGGCTGTAATCTTTCAGGGGGGCAAAAACAACGACTCGCTATCGCTAGAGCAATGATTCACGATAGTGAAATTCTGATTCTTGATGAAGCAACAAGTGCGCTCGATTCACACACCGAAGCACAAATTAATGAAGCCATTCACCACCTTACTAAAGGACGCACAACGATCATTATTGCTCATCGCCTTTCAACGATTGCTCGTGCTCATAAAATTGTGGTCATACAAAATGGACAACTGATTGAACAAGGTACTCAAAAAGAATTGCTAGCAAAAGAACATGGGTTTTATAAAAAACTTCATAATATCCAGTTCAAAAAACATACCCCCTAATTTCTAGATCCTTAAATAAGATTTGAAATAAAAAATGGATAGAAGGTAATGCTCCATTTATAAAAAAAGACTTGTTATCAAGAAAAAGCATTACTTCAATCAAGAATTGGTAAATAATTTATGGTTTATTGAAAATAAAATTCTTGGATTTAGATGAAAACTTTACTCGTTGTTTTGTTGAATGCAAAAGATAAGATGTAATTTGCTTATTGCAAATTTTCTTTATATTTATGATGAATCAATCAAAAGCGCTTGTTGTACGTCATAAGAGATATTGGTATATGCATAAAAACTCTTAAGATAAGCAATAAAAATACCTCTACACTTTCAAGTGAAAAGATTGTCAGCAATATGAAAAGCTGGAAAATAGAATGATAATGCCGGCTTATAGCTTTAGCAAATACTTATACCTTTATTAATAACGGTAGTGTAGATTTTATACCATTCATAAGAGGTACTTTATACCATTTCACAAGCAATCTTATGAAATAGACTCAAGCGCACACTGAGAAATGTTCCTTTAAAACAAGTACATAAACTTGCAACACAATAATGTTATATTTTGGAGTATTCTGTTTGGGGAGCTATTCGTTATAAGAAAAGTGATCTCATTCAAGACACAATAAACAAAAATCTAAAATAATAGGTAATTTTTATTATTAAAAAATATTGCTTTAAATGCGTTTGACAATAAAATCGATATCTTATGAATTCTCTGCTTGCCTCATGCTTTTGACGGTCTTTAATGGAATCATGTCCTTCATGTAAAAACAGAATGCCATTGTGTTGCAAATTCACGTACTTGTTTTAAAGAGACCTCTCTCAAAGTCTTCCCTAAGCCCATTTCGCGATAACATTCGTGAATTGTATAACGATAAATCCATTAACCCCCTCTATCTTTACGCTTATGGAGTAATAAACCGGCACCATTCACACTATTCTGCCAGTCCCTAATGTTGCGACAGCTCTTAGCTCTCGAGATGATTCATAAGAGGCATTTTTAGTCATTTCTTAATAGTTTTATCCACACAGGATTCCCCGCTTGTAGCATACAAGCCGAATGGTTTTGATTGATTCAATACGAAAGAGATTCGTACGATATTCAAAGTTCTAATTCAAGTTGAATAACAATAAATTATCTTTATAAATCAATATATTGCACACACTACATTCTTTAGGCAACAGCACGATATGGGCTTGAAAACAAGGTAAGGTATTTCTCTAAAATAAATATATATCAGCAAAATAACATACTATCTTTCGTGAAGATTTTGTCCCTTTAGAGAATAGCATAACAAAAAATCGAATATTTCAGATATATCTCTTCACGCCTCAACAAAAAGCTTCTTCTTTTATAGGATTTCTAGTCTATGCCTCCTTCCTCAGATTTAGAAATGAAAGACAAAAAACGAAGAAATTGTTTTTTTTAAAATTCAATCTTTAATAATCTCTTTCATAAAAGAGACCTATACTAGAATTTTGTTCATTTCCTATGGCACCTTTAGCTTTGAGATGACGCGAAATATCTAAATTAATTGTCCCTTTCGTCGTTCCATCAGACCCTGCTTCAAAGCCCAAATAAATATTATTGTGTATGTAACGTCCAATACGTAAGCCTGTATTACCCTTCTCATTAACGATAACATCAAGATCATCAAGTCCAATTTTAGTTCGTAAAGTATTCAACAAAGATGTATTAGAAGCACCTGCAAGATCAGCCGCTGCTGCTGCAAGTTGAGCAATCTGAAATGGTGATAATTCATTAAGAGAGCGATTAAAAATCAAACGAGCCAAAATCTCATCCTGAGGCAAATTTGGTTGTGAAGAAAAATTAATATCAAGATTATCAACCGTCCCACTTACAGTTACAGTGACGCGAATATCACCACTGTTATTGTTGGTTACAAAATAAACCGTAGGATTAAGATTACCACTAAAACTCGCTTGTCCTTGATCAAAATTAAGACGTTGCGACAGGATATCAAAACGTCCACGAATCATTCTAAATTCACCAACTGGATGCACATCATTCAATGGACCTGCTAGATTAATGCGTCCTCCCAGTTCAGCATCTAAGCCTTTTCCGCGTACAAAAAATTGATTGCGTGCTGTAATACGCATATTTGATAGCACGACAGATGACGATTCTTGTGTAACTATACGGCTTTTGCTTTTGTTCGTGTTCTTAACATCAGCACGTTCAAGTGTTGTTTGAATCGATTTAGTTAAATTCTTATTTCTAACATCAAGAAACTTGGCACTTTTAAAATAATCAGGAACAAAAACTTCAGCTTTTTCAACGATGATATCACCACCAAGAACAAGATTATTTAAAAAATGACCTGTCATTGTCATCTCACCTGATAATGTTGCCAGAATCATAGAACCATCATTATAATTGGCATTATCAAGATGAAATATCAAATCTGTCTCTAGACTATTAGAGATACGACCTGAAGCAGAAATTCCCCCCCCCTCAAACGAAGAAGCTGAAGCTTTCTCTATAAGGATATGATCACCTTTCAATTTGCCTTCAAGCTTTATATTATTCAATCCTACATTTGTTTGTGAATCAAAAAAGCTACCGTCGCCTATAGAAATATTTCCTAACAATTGTGGCTTTGATAACGCCCCATTAAGAGATGTATCAATTCTTGCTGTACCCGTTATATGTGCACCACGCTTGGCTAATAAGAGATTAACAAAATCAAGAGGCATTATCCCTTTAACGTTTAATTTTGCCTCTGAACCATTAAGAGACACAGGCCCATGGATGGAAAGATCTAATCCTTTATCTCCAGTAGCTATCATATTTTCAATATGAAATGTCGATTTTTTATAAGAACCACGAGCATTTATATTGATTGACATCGGTCCTTTATGCGTCATAGCGGTTAAATTTTGACTAGAAAGCTCAAAATGAGCAGATGGATCCTTCATTGTTCCACCAATATCAACTTTACCTATCACTGTCCCATCAAGCGCTTGTCCTGCAATAAAACCATTCGCCAAACGTGCAGATAAATTTTGCAAATTAATATGAAGATCAAGCGCATTTTTCTCTAGAGATACATGCCCCTGAGCTTGTGCTTGTACTCCTTCTCCTGTTAAATTTGCATTCAAAGTAAGATTTTGATCTACAGTGTTCCCCGTAGCAGAAAGAGAAAAAGGCATAATTTTTTTATCTTGAAAAGCAACGGTTGTCAGTCCCTCACCTTTTATATCGTAAGTTATATTAGGTTTTTTTAAATGACCACGAATCATAACCTGCCCTGTTACACTCCCTGCTGCTCCAAGATCGGATTTCCACAGATTGACTAAAGCAGCAGGAAGCGCATTCATTGTAAGTTGCAAATTCAGGGTATCTTGAATATTCCCTGCTAAGATGATGTTGCCTCCATTTATTGCAATTCCTAATTCATTGATTGTCATTCCATCTTTATCAAAAGCAATTATGGATGGCTTCGGCAATGTTGCATGAAAAGTATGTTGTTTTAAGTCCACAGTTTCAATTTGCACTTCTCGTTTTATACTTTCTGGAAGTTCCTCAACCATTAAACAACCAGAAAGCCGTGCATTGAGAGTATCATGCAACATCGCTTGGACAGTAAAAACCGTTTGTCCATTATTCCTATCAGCGTGAGCATTTAAACGATTGACCATTACCAAAGGTGTTTGAATATGTTCTGCATTGATAACTCCTTCAAACTGAGTCATGCCAAAAGGATCGAATATGTCAGCATCTATTGCCAATTTTTTTATTTTATTCTTGGAAAAATTCAAATGGTTAACATGCGCCTTCACATTGGTTTTTTGTCTGCCATTTTGTTCATCAAAAATAAAATCTCCTTTTACTTTTCCACTACCATCCTGCAAAAATAACGCTGAAAGTACGGAAATATCATCGGCATCAATATGCAGCGCTCCTTTCAAAAAACCGCCAAGTTGTTGAGAAAGATCACCCGTTATTTTTGCACTTCCCCCTCTAATATCGATATTTTTAAGTTTTCGAATTTTATGAGAATCTTCAAAAGAGGCCGATACATGCAAAGGTTTCTTAGCAAAAATCCCTTCACCTTTTACCACCCCCGTTAAAGAAGTAATTGGTGCTGTATTATCTACAAATGCATCTATGTTAAGTGTTGTGTTTTGAAGTTTCTTCCCTACAATTAATGCTTCAGCAATATGGGCACGTGTATTTAGTTTTATATGGCTATTGCGCCCTCTCGCCGTACTTTGAATTGTAAGCGCACCGCTTATCTTTGGATCTAATTTGGACAAATCAGATATTTGAGCAGATAGATCCATTTTAGCGCTTTCATCTGAAAAATAACCATTAGCCTCTATGTTTGTATATTGATTTTTCAAATTAAAATGACGAAAAATGACACCCCTCGTATTTCGAGTAACACCACCTGAAAGAGTGATGTTTCCTTTGAATAAACGATCAAAAGACTGCATGCCTATTTTCATATCGTCAGCCATTCCTGATAATTGGAGATCAAAAATGCCACTCAATAAACTGATCGTTCCTTTGGCTTTAATATCTGCACTACCAGAAAGTGATTGTTTACTGAACACTTCCAAAGGAGTTAATGTTTGAGCTTTTAAACCGAGATCGCCTTTAAAAACAAAATTCTCCATTGTCCCTTTTAACCAAGAAGAAAAACCCTGAGCCGTAACACTCAGATCATGAATCAAAATTGGTTTGTTCGAAACAATATCCGTATCTAAATGCACATGAACCGCTTGGCTTAAATTTTCTACTAACGCTCCCTTTATCTTTTTAACCCCTTGAAGCGTCCCTTTAACCTGAACACCAACATGACGAGAAGCTGCATTATCAAGATTTTCGCTTACTCCTCCCATATCAAAAATTGCATCGCGAATATAAATATTTTTATTGCTTAAATGATTTACAACCAACCGCCCACTCCAAGATTGTTGACCTTCGCGACCATAGTCAATGTTCAAAGCAAGAGTATTCGCAGATTTTGGCACGTCTGATATAGGTAAATGAACAGAATCCTTTTTGTTATCAAGAGCCATTTTTCCATCAACAAAAAGCCGTCGCAAAAATCCATCGGCGGTTATTTCAGCATTGGCTATAACATTCATTGCTTTGTTCTGAATAACCATCTGATCAAGGTGTGTCACACCTTCTTTTGTTCTTCTTGCCTTTGCTTTTAATGTTATATTAGATTCGAAGAGACTACGATATTGAGAAGGTATTAAAGGGCTCAGTGTTCCCTCTAGTTTCGTAGAAAAACTCTGTCCTTCTGGAACACTTGCAAGAATAACATTACCATCTAAAATAGAATGATGATCGGACTCTAAAGAAAGTTTGATAACCAAATCATCAAAAGTACCATCACCTTTCAGGACGAGATTTAATGCTGGACATTGTTCAATGTTAAAAATATTCGCCAAAATACCATTTTGTGGTTCGTTAGCAGAAATATCAATTTGAGCTGTACGATTACTATCAGATATCTTGGTGAGAACAGAAAAAGAACCCGGTGCATCTAAACGATGCGCCGCTATATCGACATCAAAATTACCACTAGCCAAGGTGAAATTGCCTTTTAAGGACATATCAGCAGAAAAACCAAAAAGATTCTGTTCAAATGTCACATGTTGAGCTGTAAGCGTATTGATAGAAAGAGCAAGCGGTAATTTTGGTAAAGAGAACTTACCCGTCTCAAGGGAAGAAACAAAAGAAGAATTGCCTTGCGGTTTGCGTAAAAATGTAACCTGTTCTGCCGAAAGCTGGTTAATATCCATCCGCCCTCTCAGCAACGCTAGACGATTCCAATCCATTTTAGCATTGGTAATTTTAAGCCAAACCCCTTTTTTATCACTGACAGTAATAGTATCAATTGATGTTTGAGAAGACAGTGTCCCTTGCATATTGTGTAAACGAACTTGACGATTAGGCGCTGAAAGCTTTCGTTCAATTAAAGAAACAAACCATGAGCGATCATCTGTTTTCATTTCGCTAGAGGGAAGAATGTCTCCTCTTTGCGCAAAAACAAAACCACCCACCCCAAAAAACAAAAATACAAAGAAGAAAGCTGAGAAACGTACACCTTTTTTCATTAAAATGCTTGCCCTATACCCACATAAAAACCAATGCGAGGGTCACCCTTCTCTCTCTTTAAAGGAAAGGCTAAATCAACGCGTAAAGGACCAAGACCCGTCATATAACGTCCTCCTATACCGGCTCCCCATTTAATTTTTTGAGAAAAATCAAAATTCGCCTTTTCCCCTACTAAACCTCCATCAAGAAAACCGACAAACCCTATTTTATCATTTAAAGAAACACGCAATTCTGCCGATCCCTCAATAAGCGCCCGTCCACCAACAACCGCATCATTTTCTGTTTTGATACCAATATTACGGTAAGCATAACCACGAACAGAGCCCCCACCACCAGCAAAAAAAAGCGTATTTGCGGGTACTTGTGCTGTATCATTCCCAAGAATTGTACCAAGCTTTGCCCGCGCAGCAACAACAAAACGATCCCCTTCATCCAACGCCCAATAAGAACGACCTTCTGCTGTTACTTTTGCAACAAAGTTGCTAAAACGCATCTCATAAAAAGGCTCAATGAAAACTTCACCATATAAACCTTTTGTTGCATTAAACTTATTATTACGACTATCGTAAATCAAGCCGCTAGGGAAACCGATTGTTGTAAAATTACGGCTCCCAAAATAGATATCACGTGAATAACCATTTGAAACTTCTACAGCAGCCTGTCCCGATAGATTACCATTGAAAATATGCGTAATACCTAATTTTCCTTTGATGGCTTTTGTCGTATAATTTTCTAAAACATCTTGTTGTATTTTTAATTCTGACCTGAGATCTGTATCTGGCGTGAGTACACCAGGCTTTATAAACGTACCACCGAAAAGATAATCAAAATTTTTAAAATTATATGATTGCTTTTTATTGCTACCAACACCACTTATTTTTGTTTCAATTTTAAGAGTCTCTGCATGACCCAAAAGATTGTTATGCATCCAATAAGTCTCAAAACCAGCACCATCTAATGTTGAATAGCTACCGCCTACACCAAAACGACGCGGTTTACGTTCTTGTACAACAAGCATAAGCGGTAAACTACCATCTAGATTAATAGTATCAGCCTCACGTATATTGATAGCACGAAAAACACCAAGGCGCGCAAGACGTTCATTTGCCTTAGCTAACGCATCGGAATCGTATATCTGCCCTGGTTTCAATCCAGTCATCCACGCGATATAAGCTGAATCTACACGTGGTTTCTTACTTATATTACGCACACTTAAAGGACCATAATGAGCCTTTTGTCCAGGACCAACAACAATCCGTCCTTCAACACGCAATGTAGCATGATCAGCCACGACTTCACTCTTCATAATTTTAGCTTTAGCATAACCTTGTTGCCGCCATCCTTCTATCGCCCATTTTTCTGCTTTCAAAATGGTTTCAGATTTAGCAATAGCCCCAACTTTATAGCCCAATTCTTCAATTGTGGGCATTTTATGCGCTTTACGTTTTTCAAACGGAGCTACTTTATCAATATTGGCAATACTAAAAACATATTGTGGACCAGCATTAATTGTAATAACGATATTCGATTGTGCTGGAAGTTGAGTTACCGGACTTAAATCAGCGACTTCTAAACCATTAATTTTAATACTAATGACACCACCATAGCGTCCATCAGCATAAAGAGCAGAAAGAATTGCTCGATAATCTGAACGCGCCTTGGCTAGCAAACCAGAAGAACTAGCGGATGCTTTCTCTTTATCAGCAACAAGAGAAGAAACAGATTTAACTATTTTTATACCTTCTAATGGCGCACCTGGCGGTGCAACAACATCAACTTTATAAAATCTCTCTGTACTTTTTGCATAATGTGAAGGAGAATTTGTTTTCTTTTTACCAAAAAGAGGAATGCCGAAAAAATCAAATGCAGCAAGAGGCTGTGGAAAAGAAAAAGAAAAACACAAGCCTATAAAGACACAGCGCACAGTCCCTGATTTTAACAAAATTCTTGTCTGGTATACCATAAAATCAGATACCTTATAATACACTTTGCATCTACTACGCTTTAAATAATATAAAAATAAGAAAGGTAAATATAATTACTTTGCACATTTTACGCGTTTTATCACATCAAATAACACTCTGCGATACATAACGTCACCCTCCCCTTATATTTTCATAAAATTCTGCACTGTTGTATAACACGAACAGCCTCATTCTTTTTTTCTTAACATATTTATTTAGCTTATTATAAATGTTTTATTGCGTCCCATATTATCATGGTTAAATTTGTACAAATGACTTTCCATGAGAACGCTAAAAACTGCCCATGTATATAGATCTCTCTATAAAAAAACCATAGAGATGCTTCTTGATTTTTATAAATAGATATGATTGTCTCTACCAAGTCTAAAGGGGGAAAATAAATAAATGATCGCACGTATTACAACTGTTGCTTTTCGCGGTCTAGAAGCAGTCCCTGTCGATGTACAGGTTATGATTTCGTCTGGTAAAATAGGAATGGCTATTGTTGGATTAGCTGATAAGGCAGTTGCAGAAAGCCGTGAACGTGTACAAGCAGCCCTCCACGCTTGTGGACTTTCTATGCCTACTAAACGAATTACGATTAATCTTGCACCAGCTGATTTGCCTAAAGAGGGATCGCATTATGATTTGCCAATCGCCGTAGGCTTAATGCTTGCTATGGGAATCCTCCCTCCTGAAGTAGCACAAGACTATATCATTTTAGGAGAATTATCACTGGATGGTTCACTTACCGCTGTTAATGGTGTTTTACCAGCCGCCATGACAGCTTTATCACTCGATAAAGGGCTGATTTGTCCCTTCCAATGTGGACCTGAAGCAGCATGGGCAAATGCAGAAATAAATATTCTTGCTCCAGAGACTCTGCTCACTATAGTCAACCATTTCAAAGGAACCCAAATTCAAAAACGTCCACAACCGCGCCAATATACTATCGAAACTGAACTTCCAGATCTTTGCGAAATCAAAGGACAAAAAACAGCCAAACGTGCCTTAGAAGTTTGTGCTGCTGGACGCCATAACCTTTTGTTTGTAGGCCCCCCTGGTGCTGGGAAATCTATGTTAGCGCAACGCTTACCTTCCATTTTGCCACCTCTTGATAGCCGTGAGCTTTTAGATGTCTCTCTGATTGCTTCTATTACAGGAGAAACGGTTCATAATACCATTTCACTTCATTGCCCCTTTCGTTCCCCACATCATTCTGCTTCCATGGCCGCAATGATTGGTGGGGGGCTTAAAGGACGACCGGGAGAGGTCTCCCTTGCCCATAATGGTGTGTTATTCCTTGATGAATTGCCTGAATTTTCTCCGCAGGTTCTTGATTCTCTTCGTCAACCTTTAGAAAGCGGGGAGTCAGTTATCGCCCGCGCTAATCACCATATTAGCTATCCTGCTCGCTTCCAACTCATTGCCGCAATGAATCCTTGCCGATGTGGTATGGCAGGCGAAAAAGACCATGTTTGCCCTAAAGGAATACGCTGTCAAATCGATTATCAGTCCCGTATTTCTGGTCCTCTGCTTGACCGAATTGATTTACGGATTGATGTCCCTGCTTTGACAGCTATGGACCTTATGCAACCAGAACAATCAGAAAAAAGCTGCGACGTTGCCAAACGCGTCGCACGATGCCGTACCATTCAAGCTAAACGTTTTTCAACAATGGGGTTTGATCATATTCGTACCAATGGCGATTGCCCTGCCAAAATTATAGAACAGATTGCCATTCCTGATAAAAGTGCGACCATACTCTTACGAGATGTGAGTGAAAAAATGCACCTCTCTGCACGCGCTTATCATCGCATTCTCAAAGTTGCACGCACAATTGCTGATCTTGACGGATCAGATACTCTTTCACGCTATCATCTCGCAGAAGCTATTTCCTATCGACTAGGTGCAGAAAGATTAACAGCCCTTAATTAAAAAACTATTCATCAATAAAAACTTATTGGAAAATAACGCAAATAAAGTTCTGTAAGTTTACCATCTTCTTCTAGTGATTTCAGCGCATAATTGAGTATATCAACCAATTTTTCATTCTTTTTTGCAACAGCAAGCTGCATTCCTTGCCCCAATAACTGTGGCGCCATATATGCCCCCCCAACAAAATGGCAGCAATCAACAGATTTTTGTTTTTTGAACCATAATGATAAAGCAAATCCATCATCAAAAATAAGGTCAATTTTACGCTCTTGTAACGCTTTATAGAGTTCTTCTCTCTTTTTAAATCCTTGCCATTTGGCTTTAGGAAAATAATGTTGAAAGAGTTTTTCGTGAACACTTTTAGACAAAACACCACTGGTTAAATGTATCAATTGATCGCTTATTGGCTCATCGAGATTTAAACGTCGAGAAGCAACAAATCGCGCTGGAAAACGTAAATATGACTTTGTAAAAACAAGATCTTGCTGGGTTTTACTTGTTTCTTTTAAACCCGCAATAATGACTTCCGCATCACCATTTTCAACATGTTCTACAAGCTCTTTCCAAGGAATCACTTCTACTTCACAAAGCTTCTCTAATTTTAATTTTGAACAAATAGCGCGCAATAAATCGATATTATAACCTGCAAGATGCCCCGTTTGATCAATAAAATTAAAAGGAGGAAAATCAAAAGTTGTTACAAAACGCAAACGAAAGATATCCGTTGTATCAGGTTGTACCAAGTGTTCATGCGAATCAAAAAAAGAAGGCAGCCTTTCAGCTTCTGCGTAAGAGGAAAATAGAACCCCCCCTGCTACAAATAAAATACGAATAAAAATATTGTATGGATTATTGAATAAAAGATACCGTAAACGCAATTGAAGATGTTTTACATATATAGATTTTTTTATTTTCAAAATCTCTCCCCCATTTTTCAAAACTAAGATGCAACTCTTCTTAACTATTATCTAACGCACTTCACCAAAATATCTGGCGTTTAATAAATAAAATTCTTGCTATTTTTTAAAACTGTTAAAAAATTTAACAGTTTTCATATATTTTTTTTGAACCCATTGAAAATGCTTAGATTTCTGATGTTAATTTTCCAAAATAAATATATAAAAGGTAATTTTAGAGAAAGGCGATTTAATTTTTTAAATATAAGAAATAGGCTGTATATACTTTAGTGGCACACTTTATTTTATCAAAATATCTCGCGTATCTTAAAATATTAAGACCATTTCCTTGCGTATCACAACCAGGGAAGTATATAGATACTATTGAAGAAAAGAGTAAAAATACCCCTCAAATGCCGAGGTTTTTCTCAACATTAAGGTTGCATCAACATTTAAGAGTTGAAAAATAAAATGATGATTCTGGTTTGTGCTTTATTGTCAAGATGGGAAAGGTGGGAGACATGAATCTTGTAGTATTCACAGGGTATTTTGCGCTATATTATTCAAACATCGTTGTAAAATGAGTTTGGAAACATTGAGAGATGTTCCTTAAAAAAGCGCGAGAATATCAGCGCAATGGTGCTTTGTTTTAAATGAGGGACGTAACCTCCATTACAGGAATGAGAAAAACATAAAGCGTAAGATAATGCGTCATCACCATCATTATTCAAAAACATCACCGTAGACGTTTTTTAAAATTGTAAAGTTGAATATAAAAAAAGATGATCGTGGAAACGTGTTTTTATATTTACGCGTTTATATTTTCCTCAAATGAGGCTTTTTTCACATTTTAAAGATGACACAAACCAATATACACAATATTTTCGCCTCAATCTAACATACAAAAGTTTGAACTGCTTAGAGAGCTCGTAACCTTTGTTTTAAATATATGGTAGAATTAGGATTGAAAATTGATTTATGGATAAAACAAGTAAGACCTCTGCTAGAGTAACACAAAAATGCATAACTAATTTTAAAACATTACGCATATGCAAAAATAAACAAAGTAAATAGCATCGTTTTATGAAACAACTTTTTGTATAAGTCAAAAGTGTTTATTCGCCTTATATCACCGCCCTCGTGTTTTACAGCATAACAGTACACTATCATTTCATCATTCTCTCCATTATATATCGACAGATATTGAATCTAGATCTGATATACGGTAAATATTTAATGTGGTTATTCCATAAATAACTGATCAGAACATTGAGCTTTGAAAAAAGCGGATAAAATATTGTAAATTGAACACAGGAATGGACTAACTTATGAGTGATGAAATAACCTCACCAGTACAAAGCAATAACTATGATGCCGCTTCTATCAAAGTTCTCAAAGGTCTTGATGCTGTACGCAAACGTCCTGGTATGTATATCGGTGATACTGATGATGGATCGGGTTTACACCATATGGTCTATGAAGTTGTAGACAATGCTATTGATGAAACTCTAGCCGGTCATGCTACTCTTGTAAACGTCACACTCCATGCTGATGGTTCTTGTTCTGTTCGTGATAATGGACGTGGAATTCCGACAGATATCCATCCAACAGAAGGTATTTCTGCAGCTGAAGTTATTATGACACAGCTTCATGCCGGCGGAAAGTTTGATCAAAACTCTTATAAAGTTTCAGGCGGATTACACGGTGTTGGTGTCTCTGTTGTGAATGCATTATCCGTTTGGCTTAAATTGCAAATCAAACGCAATGGTAAAATTCATGAAATATCATTTACCCACGGGGTAGCTGATGCTCCATTAAAAGTTATTGGCGATTGCGATAGAGAAAGTGGAACAGAAATCAGATTTTTACCAAGTTCTGAAACTTTTACTATGGTTGAGTTTGATTTTGAAACTTTGGAGCGCCGCTTACGGGAATTAGCCTTTCTAAATTCTGGGGTTTATATTCTTCTTGTTGACGAGCGTCATGCTGATATTAAATCAGTTGAATTGCATTATGAAGGTGGATTAACGGAGTTTGTCAAATATATTGACCAATCAAAAAAAGCCCTGCTTGATAATCCTATTTATATTGCAAGTGAAAAGGATGGTATGAGCGTTGATGTTGCCCTATGGTGGAATGATTCCTATCATGAGAAGGTCTTGTGTTTTACCAATAATATTCCTCAGCGTGACGGTGGAACTCATTTGATAGGTTTTAGAAGTGCCCTTACGCGCCAAATTAATGGCTATGCTGAATCTTCAGGTATTGCTAAAAAAGAAAAAGTGAACTTAACCGGTGATGACTGCCGTGAAGGATTAACAGCTATTCTTTCTGTCAAAGTTCCTGATCCAAAGTTTTCTTCACAAACAAAGGATAAGTTAGTCTCTTCTGAAGTGCGCCCTATTGTTGAAAATTTGGTCAATGAAGGTCTTTCAGTCTGGCTGGAAGAACATCCTCATGAAGCAAAACTTCTCATTAGTAAAGTGGTAGAAGCTGCAACAGCACGTGAAGCAGCGCGCAAAGCACGTGAACTCACAAGACGAAAAGGGGCACTTGATATCACTTCTCTGCCAGGAAAGCTTGCCGATTGCCAAGAACGTGATCCTGCAAAATCAGAAATCTTTATTGTCGAGGGGGATTCGGCTGGCGGTTCAGCAAAAAGTGGGCGCTCACGTCAAAATCAAGCAATTTTACCCCTTCGTGGTAAAATCCTCAATGTTGAACGAGCACGTTTCGACCGCATGCTCTCATCTGATATGATTGGAACACTTATTACAGCTCTTGGAACGTCTATCGGTAAAGATGAATTTTCACCGGATAAATTACGTTATCATAAGATTATTATCATGACGGATGCGGACGTTGATGGAGCCCATATTCGAACTTTGCTGCTTACTTTCTTTTTTAGACAAATGCCTGAATTGATTGAACGTGGTCATCTTTATATTGCTCAGCCTCCTCTTTATAAAGTATCGCGTGGAAAATCTTCCCAATATATTAAAAATGAAGCAGCGTTTGAAGAATTCTTGATCGATACTGGATTAGAAGAAACAACGCTTGAGCTTTCAACGGGAGAAGTTCGTGCAGGGGCTGATTTGTATCAACTCGCTAAAGATGCTCGTATATTACGTCAACTTTTAAATGGTCTTCATACCCGTTATGATCGTAATATTGTTGAACAAGCAGCAATTGTTGGCGCTTTTAATCTTGAAGTCTTTGCATCACAAGAAAAAGCGCAAAAAATAGCAGATACTATAGCACACCGCCTTAATCTGATTGCTGATGATATGGAACAAGGTTGGAGTGGACAATATACAGCAGATGGAAGTTTATGTTTTGAGCGTATTTTGCGTGGTGTTAAAGATGTTGTTACGCTTGATGTGGGACTTATAAATTCAACTGATGCACGTCAAATTGATCGCATTTCCCAAAATTTTATCGACATATATCATCCTCCTGTTCTTTTACGTCGCAAAGATAAAACAGAGCGTATTTTTGGTCCTATGAGCCTCTTAGAAAGCATTTTTACAAACGGTAAAAAAGGTGTTACTCTTCAACGTTATAAAGGTCTTGGGGAAATGAATGCTGAACAACTTTGGGAAACAACGCTTGATCCCAATGCACGTTCTCTTTTACAAGTAAAAATTAATGATGCAACCGATGCAGATTCACTTTTTTCTCGTCTCATGGGTGATGAAGTTGAACCTAGACGTATTTTTATTCAAGACAATGCCTTAAACGTTGCCAATCTTGATATCTAAAGGTACTCTTCTGTTTTTGGCTGTGTAAATGTCGTAGTTTTATACGTTGTTTTTTCGTAGTTGAACATTCCCTCTCTATTTCATTTACGATAAAAGAAAAATAAGGAAGATCATATACATGGCAATTGAAACAGAACGTGTAGGAACCAAGGGTGGCATGGAGCACTCTTTTGGTTTTACAAGAGTAGATGAAACGCAAAAACAATCCATGGTGGATGGTGTGTTTCATTCTGTCGCTGAAAATTATGACAAGATGAATGATATCTTATCCTTAGGGCTACACCGTGTGTGGAAAAATTCCATGGTTGCTTGGCTTTCCCCACCAGCACTTTCTCATTGGAAAGTTCTTGATGTCGCTGGCGGTACAGGTGATATTGCTTTTCGTATTCTTAATGCTTCACGCCAAAAAGCCCATGCTACAGTACTTGATATTAATGGCTCAATGCTCAGCGTTGGCAAAAAACGCGCACAAAAAAATGGTCTTGCCCCTCTGATTGATTTTGTTGAAGCCAATGCAGAAAATCTACCTTTTGAAGATCAAAGCTTTGACGCTTACACGATTGCTTTTGGAATTCGCAATGTTCCTCATATTGATCAAGCTCTTAGAGAAGCTTTTCGTGTTTTAAAGCCCGGTGGACGTTTCTTATGTTTAGAATTTTCAAATGTCGAGATACCTTGGCTCGATAAAATTTATGATCTTTGGTCTTTCCATGCTATCCCTACGCTGGGTCAATTTATCGCAAATGATGGCGATGCTTATCGTTATTTGGTTGAATCTATCCGCAAATTTCCTAAGCAAGATGATTTTGCCCATATGATCAAGCATGCGGGGTTTTCGCGGGTATCGTACCGCAATCTCACCGGTGCGATTGCAGCGCTGCATTCAGGTTGGAAAATTTAAAAATGGTGCAAATTTCCCCTTACTTTCAATTGATGCGTGCAGGATGGGTTTTAACACGTGAAGGTGTTTTAAGTGCTCTTCCTCATGATGATCTTCAAGGATTTCCAGCGCTATGTCATCGTATAGCGGGCGCATTAGCAAGACGCAAAACAAAAAAGAAACAGCGATCTGAAAATATTTCGTATGCCATTAATAAGCTTGGACCCTCTTACATAAAACTTGGTCAATTTCTTGCAACAAGGCCTGATATTGTCGGCCATGATATTGCGAAAGATTTGTCACAACTACAAGATCGCGTCCAAACATTTTCTTGTACCGCCGCTATTGCTCAAATTGAAAGTTCTCTTGGTCGCTCTATTGATGATTTATTCGTAAATTTTTATCCCCCCATTGCCGCCGCTTCTATTGCTCAAGTTCATCCAGCTGAATACAGTGATGAAACTGGCCATACGACAAAATGTGCTGTAAAAGTTATTCGTCCCAATATCAGAGCACGTTTTTCTAAAGATCTTAGAGGATTCTATCTCATTGCTCATTTACAAGAGCGCTATATCCCTGCCTCTCGAAGGCTTCGTCCTGTTTGTGTAGTGGATACTTTAGCACAAACAACACGGCTTGAAATGGATTTACGCCTAGAAGCAGCAGCTATATCTGAAATGGCTGAAAATATTCAACATGATACAGGCTTTCGGGTTCCACGTATTGACTGGGAACGGACAGGACGTAATGTCCTTACAATGGAATGGATTGATGGTATAAGAATATCCGAAACTTCCAAACTTAAAGAAGCAGGTTTTGATTTGAAGGCGCTCGCTATTACGCTTATTCAATCTTTTCTTCGCCATACATTGCGTGATGGTTTTTTTCACGCCGATATGCATCCTGGTAATTTATTTGTAGATGAAAAAGGATGTATTGTTGCTGTTGACCTAGGCATTACAGGAAGGCTTGGTAAAAAAGAAAAGCATTTCCTTGCTGAAATCCTTTATGGCTTTATTACCCGCGATTACCATCGGGTTGCACGCGCCCATTTTGAGGCAGGTTATGTTCCTTCACACCATAATATTGAAAGCTTTGCGCAAGCCAACCGCGCTATTGGTGAACCAATTCACGGACAATCAGCACAAAGCATTTCCATGGCTAAATTGCTCACTTTATTGTTTGAAGTCACTGAATTATTTGACATGCAAACGCGACCTGAACTTTTATTGTTGCAAAAAACGATGGTTGTTGTGGAAGGCGTTGCCCGCACATTAGACCCCACTTTTAATATGTGGAAAGCTTCTGAACCCGTTGTCAAAGAATGGATTAGTAAAAATTTAGGACCCGTAGGCGTTGCCAAAGACTTTAGTGAAGGAGCACAAGCTCTCCTTTCGCTGGCACGCAAAACACCACAATTGGTTCAAAATTTCCAACGGATAGAAGAAGATTTTAATCAAATGAGAAAAACAGGTTTTAATCTTTCTCCTACTACCCTCAAACAACTTGCTGTGGAACAAAGTCATCGAAACCGTTATGGTCGTTATAGCCTTTTCATCATTGCACTTTGTTGCACTTTTCTTACTTTTTACTTTTTTCATCTTTTCTAATCTCCTTAATATGCTAAAAATATCAACAATGAAATCATTGCAATCATTTTATTTCTTGGAGGTATTTTATGGCCAGTATTACCATTCGTAACCTGTCTCCTGAAACCAAAGAAGCTTTGCGCATACGCGCCGCGCAAAATGGTATTTCTATGGAAGAAGAAGTCCGACGCCTTTTAAGCAATCCCACTCCTCTCACCACACAACCCCTTCATGCTAGTGCTGTTGAAGTGAAATCATTGAAATCAAAATCTCTTCTTCTTATTATTGGTGGAAGTATTGCATCCTATAAAGCACTTGATTTGATTCGCCGTTTACAAGAACGTGGAGCACACTTAAAAGTTGTAATGACAAAAGCAGCGCAAAAATTTATTACGCCTTTAGCCGCTGAAGCTTTAAGCGGTGGTACTGTATATACTGATTTATTTTCACGCGAAGAAGAACATGATATTGGACATATCCGATTAGCACGTAATGCTGACCTTATTATTTTAGCCCCTGCTACAGCCAATCGCATTGCAAAAATAGCCAATGGCATAGGAGATGATCTGACTGATTGCATTCTTTTAGCGGCACGCTGTCCACTCTTAATTGCACCCGCCATGAATCCGTCCATGTGGGCGCATCCTGCCACTATTCGCAATGTTGCACAACTGCGCGCAGATGGCGTTCATATCATCGGACCAGAAATCGGAAATATGGCTGAACGTGACGAGATAGGATATGGGCGTATGAGCGAACCTTTAACTATTGTTGCTACCATAGAGGCTCTTTTGAATGGGCATGAAAAACCTCTCTCTGACCGCCATTTCATCGTTACCTCTGGCCCTACCCATGAACCAATTGATCCAGTACGTTATCTTGCTAATCGGTCTTCAGGTAAACAAGGTCATGCCATCGCAACCGCTCTTGCGCATTTGGGTGCAAAAGTAACACTTATTTGTGGACCTGTTAATCTTGCAGACCCACAAGAAGTAAAAACCATTCATGTTGAAACAGCACAACAGATGTTACAAGCCGTTCAAACCGCATTGCCTGCTGATGGCGCCATCTTTGTTGCCGCTGTTTGTGACTGGCGCAGTCAAACGCAGTCTTTACACAAAATTAAAAAGAATGCTCATAAAATACCACCATCCCTTCATATGGTCGAAAATCCTGACATTTTAGCAACGATTGGACACGCTCCAAACCGCCCCTCACTGGTCATTGGTTTTGCTGCAGAAACATGTGACATCATTGCCAATGCGCAAAAAAAATGTGTTGAAAAAGGAGCTGATTTCATTCTTGCTAATGATATTTCTCTTCAACTAGATGGTACAGGTGTCATGGGTGCTGATACAAATCAAGTTTATCTCGTAAGTAGAAAAAAAGTTGAACAATGGCCCCATATGAGTAAACAACACGTAGCGCAAAAATTAGCAAACGTGATTGTATCATTTTTTGCCCCCAAAACACCTACTCCTCATGAGGAAAATATACCCCTTTGCAAATAATAACTCTTCAAACGCGTTGATATTAAAAAAACCTATAAAATAGAACTGACAATAGGTGTCTATCCATCTCGATTGTTATACAATATTTTTGATTTATAATGATAATCTCGCATTGTTCATATTAAATTAGAACCCAAATATCGTAAGATTCTCTCATTTCCAATCTCTCTCATGTTAAAGCAATAAAAATCATTTTCTTGTACATTGCAAACAAGGATAGCTGTATGAATACAAAACGTTTAAGAAAGAACTAAAAACGCTTATAATGGGCCGTCTCGGGCAACACTGAGGATGATGGCGCCAGCGTGCTCTTTTTATTAAGCGTAAAGATAGTGATGCCCTATAAGTTTTATATTATTCACGAGAACTTTGCCCTTATACCATTCACAAGCGCTGTCGCGAAATGGGTGTGACGAGCGTTGGGAAATATTTTTTTTAAAATCCCGTATCACCTTAGCCTTCATAAAAGTAGGATCTCTTGCACCACTGTCTCCCCAGCTTATAAAAAAACAAGCTATCATTTACTTTGGCTACCATCAATTTTGACAAAGCTCTTGCACTGGATAAAATTTATAAAAAGCATTTTCTTTCTTCAATGTTTTTATCCCCATATTGGTCATATTTATGATATGCAAATAAATGATTTTGATTGTTTCATGATGAGAGCAGCTAATGAGAAAATATGACAGCTTTATTTGGAACTCTTATTTACTATGAAAAATAATATATAAATCAATATATTATAATATCTCAATGCAATTTAAAGCATATCTCACACTGACGCTTATAAAGAGTATAGACAAAATTCATTGCACCACTGTCTAAACTGACGCCTTTATTATTTTCCTCAGTGATCGGTCTTTAAGATTAAATGTGTGTGTCCTCTCTCCAGCACACCAAGACCACAAAGACTAGAATTTTATCCATGATATCCTCACATTGTAATGATTCATGAAAAGCATTTTTATTCCTCTATCGAAAGCCTTGTATCCATACATTGGTCTCGCCTATAATGTGCAAGTAAATAATTTTTTGATGTTGAATAGAGACTTTGAAATTAAAGAATATTTCTATATTTTGGATTCTTATTCAAGTTGAAAATGATCAATTCTCTTCATAAATTAATGGTGTTTTATCTAAAAATTATTTGATACAGTGCACCACTTGTACGAAAAGTGCTTCAATGAATTCTTATTTCATTGCACTTATAGCTTTTAAAATCTCATCATTTTTAATCATCAGTGGTGTCTCCCATTCTTTGCTTCTTCTTAAGAAAGAGCTCTTCCATGGGATCGGACGGTCAATCGCCTAAGCTTATTTTTTCCACTTTTATCATATTAATCATTCTGTTGTCCAAAATCAGAATATCTACGGCGCTACTACGTTACTCCTATATAACTACGTGCTTGTTTTACACAGATATCTTTCAATAATTGCCAAAACTCTTATGAAGAGTATACACTCTCCATGAATGGTATAAAATACTTTATGCTATCCATTGTTACTGAAATAGAAGGTACAAAGCGGCACCATCATACTCTTTTTCAGTTTTCAATGCGACGATAATGTTTGCATTAAGAGGATTCATAAAAGATATTTCACGCCTTTTTGAAAGTACTCTTATCTGCACACCACCTCCGTTTATGACATATTAACAAACGATTTCAATTGATCTAATATGAATAGGACTAAAATGAGAAATCCTCATGATATTTAGGTTTTTCACTCATGTTGTGAAACAATAAATTATCATTATAAATCAATATATTGCTTTAATAAAAGATAAAGCATAAAATTTTATATTATGCTTTCTTTGGCTAGCAAGTTTTATTAACCTTAAAGTCAAGGAACACTATTTTTGTGTAATGCGTACCATGGTCTTTTGGGAAAGCATTTTGTGTAAATATGTCATAAAGGCGGCTGCAAAAAGCGGTGTTGCTAAATTAAGAATTGGAATCGAAACAAAAAGCGCTATCAATAATCCTGCACCAAAAACCGTTGTGTAATGAGTATGTAAAAAAGCACGTGCATCTTGCTCTGTTCGAAAACGATAAGCAGCAAACAAAAAATATTCATGACCGAGCAAATAACCATTAATAAGATAAAAAGCAATTAAATTAATACCTGGTATGAAGAATAAAATAAAAGCAATTCCATTACCAAGAAGGCTTAAAATAACAAATTTAAAGGAAATGATAAGAGAACGCCGAAACGGCAAAGCTTGTCCAATAGGCTCGTTTGGGTAATCCTCTTTTTCAATAATTTCAGCAGCAGAGTCAATGAAAAAACCACCAATCATAGCTGCGATTGGTGCAATCAAAAAAGCCAACAAAAGAGCCAAACCAAGATTAAAAATGATAAGCATGCTAAAACCAATCCATCCTGCCCAACTAGGGAGTCCAGGAAGAAATTGTGCAATCCAGGGCCAAAAGTAAGACACAAAAAGTTGGTGCACACATAACCATAAAATGGTGAGAGTGAAAAAAGTAACCCCCAATGCTTTCAGTATCATAATACGATATTGCGAGGTCAAAAGACGTTGTAAAGCACGATAAGCAGCAGTAAAAATCATAGATTAATAAACTAAGGAAAGACGCAAAAAAAACAAGAAATATATTTAAAGAATGTACTGTATAATTTTTTCTTTCTTTGAACTACAAGATTTTTTCAAGAACATTATAAAAAACGGCTAGGGCTTCTTTGTTTAAAATAAAGTTTTAATGAATAGAAATTTTGAATTTTAAAAACCAAGAAGAATTTAAAAAGCAGCTGTTGTAGAAGAAATTTTTAATATTTTTGTACAGAGTGTAGATTATTGCATTTGTATGATATATCTAAAAAATTAAGGAATAAGAACTAGTTGGGAGGAAAGTTGTTTACTTTTATTTATTCAGTAGAGTTGTTTAACTTCGTTTAGCTACGTGCTTAATTGTTTTGCGCAATTCCTAATACTCTGTACTTTTCTACTATTTGGCGGCATGCTTTTTCCTCTTGTTTTTATTCAAAACAATATTGAGTTCAATGGAATCGGAGTATTTTGAGCGTATTCTATTTTAATTGTAAAAGCATGCGCTTTAAAGAAACCTTTTGAAAAAAACCTTGCTCTGATGTTAGCGTTTCGCTAATATAGCGTTGTCGTATTCATTATCTTTAATGGATTATTTTAGCCTTGTTAGCGCCTTATACTATAAGGTTTCTTTTCTTCAAAACTGTTGATACGAATGATTAATTGGATATTCATTTTTATTAAAAAATAAGGCGTTTGTTAACCACACAAGGAGTGAATTTTAATACCAAAGTAAAAAATAAAAAAATGTAAGTTCTTAAAACTTATGAGAAATTTATTATAGGAAATACTCTTCATGATGCATATGATTGTTATGATATGGGAAAAATTAAAAATTAAAAAACAAGCTATACGTACACTGATAAAAGTATTAAATAGACTCCTTTGTTCAACCGGTAAAGCAAATGTGACTGCTTAAGTTCTATATTCTTTCAAATCATGCAAAAGATGCACAATATTTAAAGGAAGGTTATAAAGATGAACTGGATTACAAATTATGTTCGTCCTAAAATTAACTCTATATTGGGGCGCCGTGAAATTCCAGAAAATCTATGGATTAAAGATCCTACCAGTGGTGAAATGATCTTCCATAAAGATCTGGAAGCTAATCAATTTGTAGCTCCCAATTCTGGCCATCATATGCGTATCAGTGCTAAAAATCGTCTCATGCATTTTTTTGATGATGGTGTTTATACAACTCTTGAAAATCCAAAAGTTGTAACAGATCCTTTAAAATTTCGTGACGAAAAACGCTATATTGACCGGTTAAAAGATTATCGTTCTAAACTTGGTGTTGATGACAATATTTTAAGTGCACGTGGTACGATTGAAGGCTTACCAATTATTGCAATCGTTCAAGATTTTGCCTTTATGGGTGGATCACTCGGTATGGCTTCAGGAGAAGCTATTATCAAAGCTTTTGATACTGCTATTGCTGAAAGGCGCCCGCTGGTTCTTTTTGCTGCTTCTGGTGGTGCACGCATGCAAGAAGGAACACTCTCGTTGATGCAAATGCCTCGTACAACAGTAGCGATTGAAATGTTGAAAGAAGCAAAACTTCCCTATATTGTTGTGCTGACCAATCCAACCACCGGTGGTGTTACTGCTTCTTACGCCATGCTTGGTGATATTCACATTGCCGAACCTGGCGCTATGATTGGTTTTGCTGGTCCACGTGTAATTCAACAAACTATACGCGAAACCCTACCAGAAGGTTTTCAAAGTAGTGAGTATCTGCTTGAACATGGTATGATTGATATGGTTGTATCGCGTTTAGACATGAAAACAACCATTGCACGTCTTTTACGCTTGATAATGAAACGCCCTGCTGTTTTTAACCCTTCCGATCCATCCCCAACAGACTCTCAAACATCGCTTTCTACAACAAAAGCAGCTTAAATTTATGCAACAAAGCCAAATACAAAGGGTGGTGGATGATTTACTAAAAAATTATCCGAAAAAATTTGATCTTTCTTTAGAGCGTATTGTTCACCTTTTAGAGCGTCTTGGTAATCCACATTTAAAACTTGCACCTGTTATTCACATCGCTGGAACAAATGGCAAAGGATCTGCCTCAGCAATTTGCCGTGCTCTTTTGGAAAGTGCAGGCTACCGCGTTCATGTCTATAGCTCACCTCATCTCGTCAACTGGAATGAACGCTGCCGGTTAGGTCAAAAAGGAGGTGGTCAACTTGTTACAGAAAACCAATTAGCTGAGACAATCCATGAAATTATAAAAGTAAATCGTCAAGAGCCGATTACTATTTTTGAAATTTTTACAGCCGCTGCCTTTATGCTGTTTAGTATACATCCAGCTGATGTTGTCATTTTAGAAGTTGGATTGGGAGGACATTTTGATGCTACCAATGTCGTTAACAAACCAGCTGTATCACTTATTATGCCCATTGATTATGATCATGAGATCTTTCTTGGAAAGACAATTGCTCAAATCGCTTTTCAAAAAGGAGGGATTATCAAACCAAACGTTCCTGTAGTCATTGGAAAGCAAAATTATGAAGAAACTCTTGCTACTCTAATACCCCTTGCTAATAAAAATAAAGCATCTTATTCTCTATTTGATCAAGATTATCAAAGTTATAAAGAACATGGACGTATGGTTTTTCAAAACAATCAAGGTCTCATGGATCTTCCCCTTCCTAACCTTATTGGAGACCACCAAGTTGCTAATGCTGGCGCGTCTCTTGAAGCAGTCTTTCAAGCAGGTTTTCAACTTTCAGAACAAGCCATAAATGATGCTTTGAAAAATATTTATTGGCCCGCACGAATGCAACATCTTACCCAGGGACATTTGGTTGATCAACTGTCTCCTAATATCGATTTATGGTTAGATGGTGGTCATAATCCTGCTGCTGGAAAAGTTATTGGAGCAGAACTTGCACAATGGAGAAAAAAAACAGATCGTCCTATTATTATGATTGCTGGCATGCTCAATACCAAAGATGCTGTCGGTTATTTTCGTTCCTTAGCAAACCTTGTCGATAAAGTATATACGATACCGCTGATTAACAATAATGCAAGTATCTCTCCAATAAACTTAGCTGAATCAGCGCAAAAAGCAGGAATCCTTGCTACTCCACAAGCTCATCTACAAGATGCTTTGCATAAGATTAAGGTGGAATATAAAGAGGCAATTGTCCTTATTGGTGGTTCCCTTTATCTTGCGGGCGATATTTTGCGTGACAATAAAACACCTCCGTGCTAAAAATTAGCCATTTTTAAAACTTTGAAAGATAGACTTTTTCATCATGCAACTTGATTGTGCACTTTATCAACATCCTAAACTTATTACTGTTTTTGGCGGATCTGGTTTTGTAGGACGACATGTCGTTGAAACTTTGACTAAGCGGGGGTATCGCGTTCGTATCGCTGTTCGTTGTCCACAAAAAGCTTATTACATGCTTCAAATAGGAGAAGTAGGACAAACCCAAATGCTTAAAACAGATATCAAGCATCGTGCTTCTGTTGCACGCGCATTGCTTGGAGCTGATGCAGCAGTGTTTTTGCCTGGTAGCTTAAAACAAGCAAATCAATCGAATTTTAAAAAAACACAAATTGATGGTGTTTACAATGTTGCTGAATTAACAGCAGAAACTGGTATTCCGCTAATCTATATGTCAACACTTGTGGCTAACGAGAATGCTTCATGTCTTTATGCACGTGTTAAGTTTATAGGTGAACAAATCATTCATAACAAGCATCCTCAAGCAATTATTATCCGTCCATCCGTTATCTTTGGACCAGAGGACTGTTTCTTTAACACCTTGGCAGATTTGTCACGTTTTTTACCAATTATGCCTCTTTTGGGAGGTGGGCAAAGCAAATTGCAACCCGTGTATGTTGGTGATGTTGCTGAGTTTATCGCGCGCGCTTTAGATGGACAAGTTTCTTGGGGAAAAAATTATGATCTTGGTGGTCCCCAGATTATCACCTTCCAAAATACTCTTGAAAATATACTCAAAATTATTCACCGTAAAAAAACAATCCTATCCATGCCCCTTTCTGCTGGTCTATTGATTGGAGGAATTTTGGGAACAGTCGGTAAATTGCCTTTTGTACCAACACTCGTAACAGCCAATCAGATACGTTTTTTGCAAATGGATAACATTGTTTCTAAAGAAGCTATAGAGAATGGATATACTCTAGAAGGTGTGGGAATTACCCCCAGAGCAATGGCAGCATTCTTGCCAAGTTATCTTTGGCGATTTCGTCCACATGGTCAATTTTCCCAAAACCTATTCGTTTAGAATAAATTCTTCTAAAACTGAGTTAATTATTTGATTTATAATTCATCGCTCGTTGTTAGCAGTTTTAAAATCAGAGTGTTCAATAGAGTGATGTTTTTACATTTTAAATACTCTATTCAGTATCACAAAAAATGTTTAATCGTATATCTATAATCTTTTGATAAAAATCTTTGAAAACAAGAGAAAAGCACTTCTTATAAACTGTCTTTATCCAAGAGCAGATGCAACATTGGAATCCTAAAGAACCGATTCTGAATTGCCTATTCATAAACATGATAGCCTATGGCTTTGCATTATATTATTTTGCTAAAAAGCTTAATAATGAGATTAAAGTAATACTTCCTTTTTCAACAACCGCATAAGTGAGTAGAATATGGGTATACTACTTTCGATATTATCCCATAAAAAATCGATATAAAAACTGTGAAGCAATGCACCATTTTTATTATTTAAAAGGTATTCCCTCTAGAGATTTTTAAAAGCTTTAAAGTTACGTGAAAAGGATAGAGTTTTGTTTATATAATAAGACTTATCATGAAGATCTCTTATTCTGTTAGTAACATCACTACTCAGATCCGTAAATGCATATTTGTTGCACAAATTTATGGAGATTTTAAAAGAGCTTTTTCACATAGAGAAGTCCTCTTCTTGTCTTGCATTTTTTTTTAATTTCTCCTACCGTCTTGGAAAAACTTATTTTAAAGGAATGAAGAATGGCAGCTCAAGATTTTGTTGTCAAAGATATTGCACTTGCCGCTTATGGTCGTAAAGAACTTAATATTGCTGAAACTGAAATGCCTGGTTTGATGGCTTGTCGTAAGGAGTTTTCTTCCAGCCAACCTTTGCGCGGAGCGCGTATTTCTGGCTCATTGCACATGACAATTCAAACAGCTGTTTTAATTGAAACATTAAAAGCGATTGGCGCCGATATACGGTGGAGCTCTAGCAATATTTTTTCTACGCAAGACCATGCAGCAGCAGCTATCGCCGCAACTGGCATTCCTGTATTTGCCGTTAAGGGTGAAACATTGGAAGAATATTGGACTTATATAGATGCAATCTTCCAATGGCCAGATGGTAATCCTTCCAATCTTATTTTAGATGATGGAGCTGACGCCACAAACTATATTTTAATGGGAAGTCGTGCAGAACAAAATAAAGATATTTTATCGCATCCCAAAACAGAAGAAGAAGAAATTTTTTTCAAACAAATACAAAAGCGTATGTATGCAACGCCAGGTTTTTTTACACGACAGCGTGCAGCAATTAAAGGTGTAAGCGAAGAAACCACAACAGGTGTAAACCGTCTTTATCAGTTACAAAAAGAAGGACTTCTACCTTTTCCTGCTATTAATGTTAATGATAGCGTCACTAAATCAAAGTTTGATAATAAATATGGATGTAAAGAATCATTGGTCGATGGTATTCGACGTGGAACAGACGTGATGATCGCCGGTAAAACTGCCATTGTCTGTGGTTATGGTGATGTAGGTAAAGGTTCAGCAGCATCTCTTTCTGGTGCTGGGGCTCGTGTTAAAGTAACAGAAATTGATCCCATTTGCGCTCTTCAAGCCGCTATGGATGGCTATGAAGTTGTTAATTTGGATGATGCTGCTTCCAGTGCTGATATTATCATCACGACAACAGGCAATAAAGATGTTGTTCGTTTAGACCATATGCGACAAGTAAAGGATATGTGTATTCTTGGAAATATTGGTCATTTTGATAACGAAATCCAAGTCGCTGCCCTTAGAAATTTGCCATGGACAAATATAAAACCACAAGTTGATATGATCACCTTTCCCGATGGAAAACGCATCATTTTGCTCTCTGAAGGGCGTTTGTTAAACCTCGGGAATGCGACTGGGCATCCTTCTTTTGTCATGTCAGCCTCGTTTACTAATCAAGTTTTAGCGCAAATTGAACTTTTTACCCGTGCAGAACACTATACAAATGAAGTCACTGTTTTGCCTAAACATCTTGATGAAAAAGTCGCACGTCTACATCTTGATCGGTTAGGAATAAAATTAAGTGTTTTATCAGAAGAACAAGCCGCCTATATTGGAGTCTCACCACAAGGACCTTATAAACCAAACCATTACCGTTACTAATACGTTTCCTTGGGTTAAAAAAGGGAAAGATGCCGTGCTCAGCTTTGGTGACTATAACCCCAAAGAAAAAGCTCAAAAAGAGATCCGAATCTATACGTATATATTTTGCCTTTTTTTCTTTTTTTCTCCAACATGCGCTGTTGCTCAGTCATTGGAAGGTTATTTACCATTTTTCTTCACTTTTCCAAATAGTCCATGGCTGCTTTTAGCGCTGTGTGGAGGAATTTCTTGTGCTTCCCTTCTCTCGTGCATAGCTGTTACCGTGCGTGCAAAAAAAACTGCACAGAAGCCTTTGAAGATACTTCAGGCAAATTTTTCTGAAAAACTTAAATATTATGAATGGCTTCTGAAAGAAACCGAGCAATTCCTTCTTATTTGGGAAAATCCAACAACCTTACCCCGTGTTGTTGGTGCTCTTTCTGCATTGCAAAAAATAGGAATCGATCAGAAAGATTTTCAGCGTTTTGAGCTCTGGGTTGAAGAAAATTCTCTGCGAGAACTTGATTATGCATTGACTCAACTACGTTGTAAATGTCACCCTTTTGATCTTTCTATCACCACCACAAACAATGTACTGCTACAAGTTACAGGAGTCATCGCAGGAACAGTCGCTATTGCTCGTTTTCAAGATATCTCAAAACAACAGAGTGAAAATGCTCGTTTAGAGAAAGATATAGCCCGCCTTCTTACTGAACTGAGAATGCAGCGTAATCTTCTTGATCTTATTCAAGAGCCCGTATGGATAAAAGATTGTGAAGGAAAAGTTTGTTTTATCAATCGCGCCTTTAGAGAAATGACAGACTTTCCTGAAGACAGTGATGACGTGGGGGATCTTTTCAATGAAAATACACAACGCAAAACAGATGAAACAGAAACAATTTTTCAAGAACATGTTCATACGGTTATTGGTGGAGAACGGCACCGTTTTCATCTCACACGTATTACAACAGCTGAAGGAATGGCAGCTTTTGCACGTGATGACAGCGCATATGAAAATCTTGCTCATGAATTAAGATATGTTCTTCAAAGCCATTGTGAAACACTTGACCAAATTTCAACAGCTGTAGCCATTTTTGATACAAACCAAAAATTAAAATTCTGTAATCATGCTTTCAAAATTTTATGGCCGTTGGAGAGTTCTTTTTTAGAAAGTGAACCAAGCCATACATTGTTTCTTGAACGTTTACGTGAAAAGGGGCTCATTGCTGAACACCCTGATTGGCGCGCATGGAAAGAAGAACTTTTAAAAGCCTATTGGCAAACAGAATCAAACCAACAAATTTGGAATCTTCCAGATGGGCGTACGGTGCGGGTTGTCTCGAACCCTCATCCACAAGGAGGTGTCACTTGGCTGTACGAAAACCTTACAGAAAAAATTGATCTTGAGCGCCGTTATAATACACTTATTAAAATACAAGGTGAAACACTTGATAAACTTTCTGAAGGCGTGGTCGTTTTTGGTACTGATGGACGCCTTCGCTTATCGAATCCTGCCTTGTCGAAATTGTGGTCTCTTCCTTATAATTTACTGGTAGAAGGAACCCATATTACACAGTTACAAAGCCATTGTTCAGCCTTAACCTTGGGGACAGAATGGGATCAGTTTACCAAGTTCATTACCGGTTTTGCTGAAAAACGTGAAACATTTTCAGGTCGTATAGATCTTAAAAATGATATGATTATTGACTATACTTTGGTCCCTCTTCCTAATGGACAAACGATGCTTACTTTTGTGAATGTTACGGACACTGTTCATGTTGCGCGTGCTCTTCAAGAAAAAAATGAAGCATTAGAAAGTGCTGATCGTTTGCGTAATGAATTTGTCCAACATGTTTCTTATGAATTGCGCACACCTCTCACAAATATTATTGGATTTTCCGATATTTTACGTGATCAAATTTTCGGCTCTATCAATGAACGTCAACAAGAATATCTTGAACACATTCATTCAGAATCAGGAACTCTTTTAAATATTGTTAACGATATTCTTGATCTTGCTACCCTTGATGCAGGCATTATGGAGTTGGACATAAAATCGGTTAACATTGCCGATGCTATGATACAAGCAGTAGCACGCGTAGAAGATCGCCTTAATGGACGTCATATTACGCTTTTACAACAAATTTCCCCTTCCTTAAATTCTATTTCTGCTGATGAAAAACGCTTGCATCAAATTTTTGTGAATGTACTGAGCAATGCTATTAATTTTGCAACGGAGGCGAGTACTATTGAATTTTGCGTCGATGAACAAGATGATAACATTGTCTTTAGCGTTCACAATCAGGGCTCTGACATCCCAGACGACGTCCTTGATCGTATTTTTAAACGTTTTTCTTCCCATTCACACCATGGTGGGCGTGCGGGAGCGGGTCTTGGCCTTTCCCTTGTGAAAAGTTTCGTTGAACTACACGGTGGACATGTTGAAATTCTTACCGGTTCTGGAAAAGGAACAACAGTTAAATGTTTTTTCCCACTCTCCAAAGGAGATAAGATTTTTTAATTTTGACTTTTATGATAACAAAAATTTTTCATCCATTTCATGGAACTTTTAATGAATTTTAGTTTTTTTCTTGAAAATGAAGAGGCAACAAAGCTTTTTGCACAAAATTTAGCTCTTTCTTTAAAGCCAGGAGATCTTGTAACGCTGCAAGGGGATCTTGGAACTGGAAAGTCAACCATTGCACGTACAATCATCCAAACACTTGCAAACGATAACACTATGGATGTTCCAAGCCCTACTTTTACTCTTGTGCAAAGCTATCAACTTCCAAAGTTTGAAATTATTCATGCTGATCTTTATCGCCTTTCTATGGCAGAAGAAATTGATGAATTAGGGCTTCATGAAGCTCGTGAGAAAAATATTTTACTTGTTGAATGGCCAGAAAGAAATACAGCTCTTTTAGAGCTTGCCACTTTTGCACTCACCTTACACTATAAAGAACATGGGCGTCATGTAACAGTTAAATCAGCACAACATTCCATTGAATGTTTGCAACAGTCTTTTACAATTCGTACATTTTAAAAAACATAGATATAATCATGGGCATCATCATTTTTTTAGTTGGTAATATCTCAGGATATACCTATGAAATTTGAGATGATGAACAACATAAAGAAGGCTTCATGGAGGCACCGACCATGGAAGATGAAACGAAGTGCTGACTCTTTCATATAACAATGACATAAATTGCAAAGGACAGCCGTTAATTTATAGGAATTCATCAATTTATTTTAGAGAATCTGATACCTACAATTTTGATTCTAGAGAATAGTATAAGAGAATTTTAAATTGAAGTGGTAACCCTTTAGAAGAGCATTCTATAACCTGTAGTGAATTGCTTGTTTTTTTCTGCTTAAAAATTGTGAGCTTCAGAAAAGTAATTTGGAAAGTTTTTGCTTAAAATCTCCTTTTATGTGTTGAAAGCACTATCTATCTCAATAGTCTTATCTAAGAAAAAATACCTTTATGAAATTATCATTCACCCAATATTTTTTAACACGCATATAAGGAAAGAATTGCCTATATTCTTCATACAAAGCAATTTTTTATAAAAATGGTCAATTGAATCATGCATAAAAGCACGAATTCTTAAATTCATTTAAAATTTTGATTTTTATTGTCTTTTCATTATAATATAATGCAAAAAAGAATATTTTAAAAAAGTCAAAAGGAGAGACAAAACTTCTCTCCTTTATAGTGATTATATGTGGAATTAACTAAGCCCATCTTTTATCCATTCAGAAAGACGTCCTTTAGAGGTAGCGCCAACCATATTCGATGAAATATTTCCATTTTTAAACATTAATAATGTAGGGATAGAACGTACTCCGTATTGGGTAGCCAGTTCCGGATTTTCATCAATATTTACCTTAGCAATTTTAACTTGATTTTGCATTTCTATTGAAATTTCATCCAAAATTGGAGCAATCACTTTGCAAGGGCCACACCATTCTGCCCAAAAATCAACCACAACAGGGGTGGAAGAGGTTAGAACTTCACTTTCGAAATTGTCCTTATCAACTTTTATACACGTCATTGATTTATCCTTTATATTCACTTTTTATAGATTGGTATAATAACAATTCATATCAAGTTATTGCAAAGATAAATTATTAAAGGACTTTTTTACACTAGAGATTGTGCATTGTGTTTGTTTGGGCGATTTTATGAAAGTAAATAAAGTATAAAGATGATTTGCAAGGAAAAGAGTAGCTTATAAAGCAACTTCACTAAGAAATGCCTCAAGTTTTTCTGGAGAAAGTTTAAAAATTTTGGCTTCTTTACTGTAGATAAGCAGAGCCTGGATATCTTTATCGGGATGAATAGCTTGCAATAATTTTCGGTAAAGAGCCATTTGCAACCAGTGATGGGAAGCAATAGCAGCTTCATTTTCTGGTGGGGTTCCTGTTTTAAAATCGGCAAAGATAATGCTGTTTTGCGTGATGTAAAGACGGTCAATTTGACCAGAAATTGCTTGTTCTTTTCCACGAATTTTCACAATACCCATTAAGGAGACCTCAGCACGTGAATGCTCAGAGAAAAGGGGCTTGAGGTAAACATGATCTAATATTTTCCAAACATGGCGAAGAGCATCTTCTCTTTGGCTTTCATCCCAATGAGAGGCTTTGATATTGAGATAGTTTCGAGCATAATCTCGACGTTTTTGTGGGGGACAATCGGGCAAGTATTGTAACAATCGGTGAACGAGATTACCATATTCAATGGAAAAAGCCCTGTTGGTATTTTTTTCTCCCAAAACAGGCGAGACGCTATGATATTTTGAATTAGAAGAAATATCGGTATCAGCCTCAATGGAAAGACTAGCAACAGAGGGTCTCAACGGTTTTGGTAGCACTGGTTCTTCTGGTATTTTATGGGAGAAAAAAGCAGGTAAAGGTGATAAGGTTTGACATTCAGCGCAAGGAACTTTTGAGTTTATAGAAGCAGAAGAAGCAGGTGTAATGCAATAACGCAAAGCTGCAATATCTTCCGAAGAATCTTTTATAGCAAGGGCATGCGGTTCGAGGGCTTTTTTTACGAGTTGTAACCATGTATGAGATGGCGTTTTCGGGCCTTTATATCCACAAATAAACAAGCGATCTTCAGCACGTGTCATTCCTACATAAAGAAGACGCCTATATTCTTCTTCTGCACGCTCTTTTAAATATGAAATTGCTTGTTTAGAGAGTTTTGTATCAAACTTTTCATTGGGATGCCAAATAAAGGCTTGTTTTCCATTCCATTGTGCATTGTTTAAAGGAACTTTAAGCAAGTGAGGCGCATGCTGAGGATGCCAAATCGCACTGCCAGGATCGACTAAAAACACAACAGCAGCCTCTAGTCCTTTTGCAGCATGAACAGTCATAATGCGAATTTCTTCATTACTTTGTTCAAATTCACGTTTAATTTCTGGTTCGCTTGCACTTAATGTTTCTAAAAAAGCTTGTAATCCTGGTAATCCTGTTTTTTGAATAGTGAGCGTATAATCCATAAAAGCATCGAGCACATCATTTGCTTCAGATCCTAAACGAGACAGAATTTTTTGTCTTCCCTTATCATTATTCAAAATATGGCTATAAAACTCGAAAACCGGTATTTTATCCACTAAAGCGCGATAATGGTTTAGCTTTTCAAAAGCATCTTTAAAAGATGCCTGCGATGATGCGTGCGCACACAGACTTTGCCAAAGAGAGCCGGTGCGGTGTGCTGCAAGCTGATAGAGTTCCTCTTCACTAAGAGCAAAAAGTGGGCTTTTTAAAACACAAGCAAGAGAAAGATCATCTTGTGGCTGTAAAACAAAACGTGCAAGCGCCATTAAATCACGGATACTAATATGTTTGGTAAGCTGTAAACGATCAGCCCCTGCTACGGGAATATTACGGTGTTTAAGAGCACGGGAGAGAGCTGAGACAAATTGATCACGTTTACGGACCAAGATCATAATATCACTTGCACGTATTAAGCGTCCTTTTGCTGGAAGCATTTCGCCTTTTTGTAACCAGTCGGCAATCGTTTCAGCAATTTTTTCTGCTAAACGGACTTCAGGTGTATCTAAATGATTAACAGTTGTATGCCAATCTTGAGGAAAGTCACTCGTTTTTTTGGAAATGGCATCCCATATAACAACTTCACCGGGACTATGAACACGAATAGCTTCATGCACCGTTTTTGTATTTTCTGCCGAAAGTCCTTTATAGTTTTCTGGTGTTTCAAAAACAAGATCAACACTTTTAAGAACATCTGCTGTAGAGCGAAAAGAATAATGCAGTTGTATTTTTTCAAATTGCTGATTTGTTTGCTGCACTTTTTTTTGAATAATTCGTCCATTTGCAGCAAAATTTTCTGGAGCAGCGCCTTGAAAAGAATAAATAGATTGCTTTTCATCTCCAACAGCAAAAAGAGTGCGTATGTTTGTTCGTTGGCTATACCCTGAAAAAAATTCCTGTGCCAACAGTTGAATAATTTGCCATTGCTCAGGGTTGGTGTCTTGTGCTTCATCAAGTAGAATATGATCAAGTCCCTGATCAAGTTTATAGTGCACCCATTGGCTTGCACCTTTGCGCTGTAACAAATGAAGTGTACGCTCAATAAGATCATCAAAGTCTAAGAAGCCATTGGACTTTTTTAGATTCTTATAAATTTTGAGATAAATAGCACAGAGCTGAAAAGCAGCCATATTGAGAGTGGCAACCTTTGCGCATTGATATTTTTCTAAAAGAACAGAAAGCTTGTTTTGTTTATCTTCAAGCATTTGTTGAATAAAAGGCCAAATTTCGTCTGATTTTTTACGAGATAAATTTGAAAAATTACGCGGCTCACCTTTGATTGTAAAATAAATATCAGAAATAATATTAAGAATATTTTTCTCATCATGCACCTTTTCTAATTGGGAAAGTTTTTCCACCATATCCTTAAAGCTTTGACTACCATTGATTTCACAATGCTTAAGAGCATAAAGAGGAAGGCGCGCTGTTTGTTTAATTTGTTCCAGCAGATATTGATTTGTTTCATTGGGCGCTAAGTTAAAAAGCGCGCGCAATTTTTCTTCTCCATTTTCAGATAAAAGAGAAGATAAAAAATCAGACAATTTATGTTGCTTTTCAACTGCTTCATAGAGCAATTGGTTAAAAGTATGTTCGCTAATAACTTGAAGTAACTGTTGCAAAGCAGGTTGTACATCACGACGGGCTAAAAGTTGACGACGGGATTCTTGTCGTAATTTTTTTCGACCGATATCATCGGGAAGTTCAAAATGCCCTGCAATATTGGCTTCTAACATAAATTGATGTAAGAGAGCTTCACAAAAAGCATGAATCGTTTGAATTTTTAAGCCACCAGGCGTTTCGAGAGCACGCGCGAAGAGTTGTCGTGCATAAGTTAGTTTTTGCGCATTAACAGGCTTTTTTTCAAACCGTGTTAAGGTTTCTTGCAGCTGTGCATCATCGAGCTCATTCCAACTGGAAAGCGTGCGAAAAATTCGTGATTGCATAACAGCAGCAGCAGCTCTTGTATAAGTAAGGCATAAAATACGTGCTGGAGGCGTACCGTTTAAAAGCAAACGGATAACACGTTCACTTAAAACGTGGGTTTTTCCAGATCCAGCATTTGCAGAAACCCACACGTTTTTTTGGGGATGTGTTGCTGTTGCTTGTGCATCAAGAGCGGCTTCAGGAATAGAAAAAAACGTCATGATTACTCTTCTTTATGAAAACCACTTGACCATTCCCACAACCGAGCCAAATGGTCGTAGTCACCTTCATATCGTTTTGACATGGGGACAGCATGTGAGAGATAACCTTGTTGCGGATTTTGATAATAAGTTATGAGTGCGATAAGATTTTCCCATGCATTGTCAGCAAGATCAACAGCACTTAGATGAGTTTTTCCGTCTTTTTTCTTTAAAAGAATTGATTGGGATTTAATTTCACCTTTTTTGTTAAGAGGAATGTAAAATAAATTTGAGGGGGTAAAATCTTGAAAATCTGGAAAGCCCCCTTGTATGAGTAAAGCTGTTTCTAAAGCCAATTGCGGAAATAATAATTCACGAACTTGTTTTGATGAAGGAGGGGTTCCGGTTTTGAAATCTAGAATTTCAACCGTTTTATCTGGCAAAACATCAAGACGATCAGCACGTCCTGAAAGGGTTACTCCTGTTGTTCCTATAGGAATTTTTTGTGATACCACTTCCGAATATCGCTCTCGCAGTCCTAAACTTTGTTCCCATTGAATAAAGCGTGGAGCAAGGTTTTCAAAACTATTCCACCAAATTACTTCAATATCGGGTGGAAAATTGAATTTATCAAACTCTTTACGCCCAATAGCAAGTAGTACATTGAGTGCATTTGCAGCATTTGGATTTTTCATTTGTGTGCAAAAAGCTGCAAGAATAGCGTGATAAAGTGTTCCTCGTTCTGAAGCGCTAGGATCATGAATAAGTTCTTTAAGTGGTTTGAGCCTTAAGATTTTTTTAGCATAAATAGCATAGGGATCATATCGCAATGTTTCTATTTCAGTAACTGAAAAATGACGCGGGCGTATATAAAGAGGCGGAGCAGGGCAAGGACGTTCCACCTCAGAAGTTATGCTTGTATGATCAAGCATCTTTGCCCAATGGCGTAGTATTTCACCTCGTTCACGGATTTGTTCCCAAACCTGTTTTACTACAACTGTTTCCATGCGTTGTAGCCAACGTGAAGGAATGGAAGGCGTATGATTAACGCGCAATGCGCGACTCATCACCACTTTATCCATTCCCATCGCCCATTGAAAATCATGCGCAGAAAGACCAATACGCTGCTCTGGTGGTTCCAGAGTTAACATCATTTTCATCGGTCGCGATAAAAAAGCATCATTTCGGGTTGATATCGGCCATGACCCTTCATTAAGACCGCCGATGACCACTGTATCAACCGTTTGCAAACGCGATTCCAAAGTACCCCAGATGAATAAACGTGGATGTCCTCCAGGCGAAGGTGCGACGGAACGGGTTGCTATTATGGCAGAAAACATAGCAGGCCATTCACAAAGATGAAATGTTAATCCTGATTGATCACTGACCAATTCACGCAAAAAATTTGATAAGGCTTGTCCTGCTTCATGTTGATAAAGATGTGCAAGAGAATTATCCTCATTGCGACCAAAATTTTCAAAAACCTCAACAGTTGCTATTGCAGCCTCATTGATGGTGCATTCTTTCTCTTGTTTCATAAGAGATGTTAAAGGTTCAACAGCTTTTTTCAAAAGATGACAAAGGAGACGTGCTTCTTCACATTTCTGCTGATCAAGGGTGTTCACTTCAGAACTATTATGAAAGGATGTATCAATCCATTTTTCGAGAAATTGATCACACTCGCAAAGATTGATGCGCCCTGTATTCCCTCGAAGAACAAAAAGTTCAAAATTTTCTGCCATTTCCCGTAAACGATGACGGTTTTGTTGGAGTGTTGTAAGGGGATGTTTAAGAAGAGAAAGAAAAGCAATGGGATCATCAGCTTGCAATACATTTTCTAAAATAAGTCGTAAGAGAGTTACAGGCAATGTTTGTGCAAGTGGTATTCCGCCTGAATCATTTGCTTCAATTCCAAATCGCTGTAATTCCACAGCAACACGGCGTGCTAAATTACGGTCATTTGTAATAAGGGCTGCAGTTTTTTGAGGTTCTTCAATAGCTTTGCGTAAGGTAACAGCTATCGCAAGAGCTTCTTCACGTTCATTTATAGCTTCAATAAATGACCAATCTGCACAAAGATTTTCATAATCATCACGGACAATTTGTACCCATTTATCTGTTGTAGAAGCTGGTCGGAGTGCTTCTGATAAAAGAGCCATTCGTTTTTTCTTTATGCTACTCTGTTGGCCAATTTCGCAAACATGATGACGTTGACACTCCATGAGAGTTAGAAGTTTTTTTAAATGATATTGAGGATGGCTAAAAACATTTTCTGCAGGATCAAAAAAATCACAAGCTGTTTTTTCTTTATTGCTTGTGCTTAGTGCATTCCATTGTTCTTCATCCATATGAAGATCAAGACCAGGAAGAACAACAGCCCCTTTGGGCAGAGAAGCTATAACCTTTAAAAGATGAGAAACTGCGGGCATAGAACCTGACACACCAGCTGCAATGATCGGTTTATCAGGCAGCATGCATCGTAAAGTCTCTGCATGCATTGTGAGTACTTGATTACGCCATTCAGCGGGATTACTTCGTTGTTTTTCTTTCAAGATTTTTGGCCAATTTTGCGTAACAATAGTCAAGAAATCGAGCGTTATTTGCCACCATTCAGCGACCATATCAGGTGCAATATTTTTAAGTTCTGACCAATCTGCTCCTTCTGCTTCAATTTCGTCCATCAAATGTGCTAAATCTTGCGCAAGCCAAATCGCATCAGCACTATGAGCCGGAATAAGTACATCTTCTGTACCAAACATGGCACGCAGATGCGCAGGCAAATTTTCACGCCATGGACGGATAAGGCGCGCTAAAAGTAAAAGACGTTCGCTTTCTCCAATAGGTGGATCGAGAGCGCTGGTATGATTTTCAACAAAAAGAAAACTGTCTTCATCGACATCTCCTAGAGCACGAATGGTTGGCAAAAATGTTGATTGTGTATCACTTCTTTCAACAAAGGCTAAACGCAAAGCGCGAGCAGCACGACGTGTCGGAACATAAATAAGGCTATCGGCAAGGGCTGTTTGAATGTCTCCACTTGAAGCGAAATTATCAATAAGGCTACCAGAAAGTAGTGCATCAACAAAGTGAGGCAAAAAAGCAGTTCCCGGAGAAATAGAAAAGACATGCGGTTTATAGGTCATATGATCTCATATTTGGGATAACAAATTTCAGCTTATTGATTATTTGTATTATTTTGACTGTATACAATATTTATACAAGGAAAAACTGAAAAGCTATGTTTATAAAGCAGATTTTTTAGTTTAGATTTAAAAAATATCGAAATAAATTATATGTCTTAAGTCATCGCGAAAAAATATATAAAATTTTTCTGATATTTTTCAACGTAGAATTGGCTACAGTTTATTCTCTAACTCAAATAGGTAATATAAAAATAAATATTAAAGTTTTAAAAGGTTCTAGAGGTACCAGTGCGCTGTAACTCTTTGAATAATAAATAAATTTACCGTATTTTTTATACAGTTCAATCTAAAAATATCCTTTACATACTCCATCACTTTCAGAAAAAAATAGATATCATGATATTGCAAAACTTAAAAAATCAGTTTCATAAATAATATTTTAGAATCCCATAAAAAGCTTGGAAAAAAATAATAATATTTCCATATTTCACAGCGAAAACAGATTACTTTGAGGGAGAGAGTTTTGCGAAAGTTTATCGTGCAAGCCTCTATCTTGCTAGAATTACATCCCTTATGCAAAATAGAATGCCCAAAAATATCATTATGTTGCAATTTTATATGTTTGTTTTTAAAGGGACATTTTTCATTGTACTTGATCTTACCTCGTCATGTCATCCCGTAAATAATATAAATGAATAGTATAACGTAAACTTCCGTGAATGGGATGAGATACATCACACACCACCATCATTACATCATAACGCTATAACCACCATCATCATTTTTACCCTCACCCAATATTTTGAAAGCTCTTGGCTATAGAGAAGATCTATAAGAGCTATTGTATTTCTTGCTTCAAGTGTTTTACGCACACACCAATTCTACTTATGATTTTTAAACAAATGATTTTGATTGTTTCCATATAAAAAACGATAAATTATAATTATAAATCAAATTATTGTACAAAATATTTTTATTTATTTTAAGAGCGTACTTGATAATCTTTAAAAGCAGAAAATTTTATTTTAGGAGCTCTTTCTGCCTCATAATTCAATGAAAAATGGTTCTCCGCTAAAAAAACTGGATCACCTTCTAAATCATACGCAATAGCAGAGCGGTGATTGCTGAGAAACTTTTGCAACTCATCTTTGCTCTGCGCTGAAATCCAACGGCATAAATTAAAGCGCGCAGACTCAAAATTCACTGGCAAAGAATATTCTATTTTTAATCGTTCTTTTAAGACATCAATTTGCAAAGCACCAATAACACCAATGAGAGAAGGCGACCCATCATCAGGAATAAACAATTGTACAACCCCTTCTTCAGCCATTTGTTGCAAAGCTTCTTTGAGCTTTTTTGCTTTCATCGGATCACCCAAACTAACACGACGCAAAATCTCTGGTGCAAAATTTGGTACTCCCTTAAAGAGGATATCTTCTCCTTCAGTCAAAGTATCGCCGATACGCAATGTTCCATGATTAGGGATCCCTACGATATCACCAGCATAGGCTTGATCAGCAATTTGGCGTGAACGCGCAAAGAAAAATTGTGGAGCCGAAAGTGTCATCGGTTTTCCTGTTCGAACCAACTTTGTTTTCATACCACGTTCAAGTGTTCCCGAACATACCCGAAAAAATGCAATACGATCACGATGATTAGGGTCCATATTCGCTTGAATTTTAAAAACAAATCCCGTCATTTTAGGTTCCATGGCTATGACATTGCGCTGATCTGCACTTTGATCACGAGGACTTTGACCAAAATCAATAAGCGCATTGATCAAATCACGAACACCAAAATTTCGCAAAGCTGAACCAAAATAAACCGGTGTCATATGACCTTCACGGAAAGCTTGCAGATCAAAATTCTTGCAAACACTTTGAGCAAGTTCTACCCCTTCAATAAAAGTTGAATGTTGATATTCAGGGAGTAAATGGACAACCTCTCTGGGATTTGAAACTATCTGCTGTATTATCTCATCATCTTTTTGACGAAAACGATTATGATGAAGGTCATAGGTACCAACAAAATCTTTACCCGACCCAATTGGCCATGTTATAGGCGCGGTATCAAGAGCAAGCTTTTCTTCAATTTCATCTAAAAGCTCTATAGGATCACGTGCCTCACGATCCATTTTATTGATAAACGTAACAATAGGAATATCCCGCATCCGACATACTTCAAACAATTTCAGTGTTCTTGGCTCAATTCCGCGTGCCCCATCCAATACCATGATAGCACTATCAACAGCTGTGAGAGTGCGATACGTATCATCCGCAAAGTCCTCATGTCCTGGAGTATCTAGGAGATTAAAAATATGATTTTCATATTCAAACGTCATCACCGAAGTCACAACGGAAATACCACGATCACGCTCAATATTCATCCAATCAGAACGGGTTTGAATACGATCTTTTTTGGCTTTTACTTCTCCTGCAAGTTGAATAGCACCACCAAACAATAAAAGCTTTTCTGTTAATGTTGTTTTCCCCGCATCTGGGTGAGCAATAATTGCAAATGTACGGCGTCGCTTTACTTCCTGCACTCTCTTTTCCATTATTCCTCCGTCGGCCGTGCAAGTGTTTCAGCAATCAGTGCACGCATTTCATTAATCCCATAAAGCGCTATAAATGATCCCCATCGTGGACCTCGCTCTTGTCCCAGAAGGACTTCATACAACATTTGAAAAAAAACATTGGAAACACCAGGCCCACCTTCAGGGCTTTTTTTGCTATGATCTTGATAACGTTCCGTTAATCGTGCAACATCAAGAAGCATATTTTGTAATATGTTGCCATCAACAGTTTCAGGTAAATGAGCTAATTTTTCATCAATTTGTGCTAATGTTTCTCGTTCGCTATCATCTGGTATACGAAATTTCTTGTTTGGTTTAACAAAAACATCAAAATATTTAATAGCAAACTTCACCAATTGATCAAGTTCTGGATAAGTTTGTGCATTTGCTCCTTTAGCGTAACGAGAAATAAAACCCCAAAGAACTTCTGCATTCTCCGCATTTGAAGCACTTACCAAATTTAGGAGCATCGCAAAGGATACAGGCAAATCAACCTGCGGCGGACAACCATTATGAATATGCCATACAGGATTATTCAGACGCTCTTTCCATTCTTGGCGACCATAGGCTGAAAGATGCGCATAGTATTCATCAACCGCTTTAGGAATGACATCAAAATAAAGCCTTTTTGCTGTTTTAGGCTTTGAAAACATATAAAGCCCTAAACTCTCTGTTGGAGCATAAGTAAGCCATTCATCAATGGTTAAGCCATTTCCCTTGGATTTGGAAATTTTCTGCCCTTTCTCATCTAAAAAGAGCTCATAGTTGAATCCTTCTGGGGGTTTTCCACCTAATACTTTACAAATTTTAGAAGAAAGATTTGTGGAATCGATAAGGTCTTTTCCGGCCATTTCATAATCAATGCTAAGTGCTGTCCAACGCATTGCCCAATCTACCTTCCACTGACACTTAACTTTGCCCCCCGTAACCTCTGTTTCTATGGTTTCTCCTGTTTCTGGCTCAATATAAGTGACTGTACCTTTTTCAACATTACGCGCAATCATCGGTACCTGTAATACTTTTCCAGAAAAGGGAGAAATCGGTAGAAAGAGTGAATAGGTCGCTTGCCGTTCTTCACCTAATGTTGGTAAAATAATTGCCATAACCTTGTCATAACAGGCAAGGATTTTCAAAAGTGTTTCATCAAAACGACCAGAATTGTAATAATCCGTAGCACTTGCAAATTCATAATCAAAACCAAAACGATCAAGGAAAGCCCGTAACCGCGCATTATTCGCTGCCCCAAAAGAAGGATAATCATCTCCAAAAGGGTCGGGTACACGACTCAACGGTTGACCAAGATAATGTTCCATCCTTTCGCGATCAGGCACATTCTCAGGAACCTTGCGCAAACCATCCATATCATCAGAAAAACAAAGTAATTTTGTTTTTACTTTATTCTCCGTGAGAATATGAAATGCATGACGCACCATGGTTGTACGTGCAACTTCCCCAAAAGTTCCAATATGCGGTAAACCAGAAGGGCCATAACCTGTTTCAAATATCACATTGTCTGGATAACCCGTTTTTTCATACCGTTTGATAATCTTACGTGCTTCTTCAAATGGCCAAGTTCTCGATTGAGAAGCTGCATCTTTTAATTCAGGCGTAAGGTTGAGGGTATCACACTGATCACGCATCATTATTTATCCTAAAAATTACACTCTTTCAAAATAGGGTGTATGGTTCTTGAATTTATTCGTCAATAATAGCAAGCAAAAAGATGAAAATTTCTTTATACTCTTAAGTCACAATACAAAAACCGCCCTCGTTATAAACATGTTTTGTTCTGATAAAAATCAAAAACATTCAATATTATAAAGCAAAATTGACTTGTTTTGATTATCGAAGCCTTCATTGCTATTATTATCATGGGTTTTGCTTATTATATTTATTAGCGCAGAAGATAAGCTTCTAGTATTGAACGAAAGAACGGTAAAAACCAACAGAAAAATGCTTAAACTAGGCATTTCATACAAAAGCACTAATCCATATTACACTTGTCACCGTAATTTTCTATTTCTTTTCTTTATCACCTTGATGACGCATTGCTAATGTACGCAAACGTAGAGCATTTAATTTAATAAAACCAGTTGCATCTCTTTGATCATAAACACCTTGATCATCCTCGAAAGTTACCAACTCACTAGAATAAAGTGATTTTTTACTTTGGCGCCCTTCAATAATTACATTCCCCTTATAAAGCTTTAACGTGACTTCACCTTCAACATGTTCTTGAGATAAATCAATAGCTGCCTGCAACATCTTACGTTCCGGCGAAAACCAAAATCCATAATAAATGAGTTCTGCATAACGTGGCATCAATTCATCTTTCAAATGAGCTGCACCACGATCTAGTGTTAAAGATTCTATCGCTCTGTGAGCCGTCAAAAGAATGGTTCCACCTGGTGTTTCATAAATACCCCGCGATTTCATACCCACAAAGCGATTTTCTACCAAATCTAACCGACCAATACCATTATCGCGCCCATAATGATTTAATTCTGCAAGTAAAGTTGCAGGAGATAAATTTTTTCCATTGATTGAAACAGCATCGCCTTTTTTAAAGCCAAGAGTAATTCTGGTTGCTTGATCTGGAGCATCTTCCGGCGAAAGAGTACGCATATGGACATATTCAGGAGCAGGAAGTGCTGGATCTTCTAAAATCTTTCCTTCTGATGAAGAATGCAATAAATTTGCATCCACTGAAAAAGGCGCTTCACCTTGCTTATCCTTTTCTACAGGAATTTGATGAATACGAGCAAATTCAAAGAGATCTGTCCGACTCTTAAAATCCCAATCACGCCATGGAGCAATAATCTTTATATCAGGATTAAGCGCATAAGCGGAAAGCTCAAAGCGTACCTGATCATTGCCTTTTCCTGTTGCCCCATGAGCAATGGCATCAGCCCCTGTTTCCTTAGCAATTTCAATAAGGCGTTTTGAAATAAGTGGACGTGCAATTGATGTTCCTAAAAGATAAGTCCCCTCATAAATGGTATTGGCTCGAAACATCGGAAAAACAAAATCACGCACAAATTCTTCACGCAAATCTTCAATATAAATTTCTTTAACACCTAGCATTTCAGCTTTACGACGAGCAAGTTCCAGCTCTTCCCCCTGCCCCAAATCTGCTGTAAAAGTTACAACTTCAACGCCTAGCGTACTTTGCAACCATTTAAGAATAATTGACGTATCCAATCCACCTGAATAAGCCAAAACAACTTTTCTAATATTTTGCCACTTTTTCATTTTAACGTTCTATATGAGCTACTTTTTTATTTCTACCCAAAAATCAAAACGATACAAGAAATATAAAAATAAATTCTTTTTAAGCAACATTAAAAAGACGTAAAAAGCGTAAATAAAGGTGCCTCAAAGTATAAATAGTGAACACTGCTTAAAAATAAAAGGAGATTTACGTGTCATTTCTACCGGAGTGGTCTATTGTTGTACAATTTGCTTTAGCATCGTTGATTTTAGCACTTATTCCAGGACCAGATATGATGCTTTCTGTAGGACGAACCATTACACAAAGCAAAAAAGCTGGAATTATGTGCGCCTTGGGTAGTGCAACAGGGTTTGCCATTCAGGTTACCGCTGTAGCACTTGGCTTATCAGCGCTTATTTTTGCTGCACCACATACTTTTGTTCTTCTGAAAATTATTGGCGCCTTTTATCTTTTATGGTTTTCCTTTCAAGCGTTACGGAGAAACCCCACTTTTTCCTTTGAACAGACATCTTCTAAATCTCAAAGCGCTAAACGTAACTATCTTGCTGGTATTGGAATTAATCTTCTCAATCCTAAAGTTATACTCTTTAACGCGACATTCTTACCACAATTTATCAATGCGAATGATCCTATGGCAACACAAAAATTGCTCTTTTTAGGACTCTCTTATATTCCTATTTCTTTCCCCATTACAATTGCAATCGTTTTTACAGCGCATAAACTTACCAAAACTCTCAAAAAGAACCCTCTTTATATTCGCTTTCTCGACTGGCTTATTGCTGGTACTTTTACCAGCTTTGCCCTCCATCTCCTTATCGTTACAAAACATTGATTTATATGTGTAATGTATCGCTTTTAATTTAAATAAAAAAACAAATATTATAAGATTTTTTCATTTCAAACCCGTTTATGTTGAATAAAATAATACCTTTCCTTTGTACATCACAAGCGAAGCTGGAGTTTTCGTATGGATAAAAACTGTCTAAGAAAAGAATAAAAATACCTCTTATGAACCATCTTAAGTGCCAAAAGCTGTTTACAACATTGGGAGCTAAAAAATAGAATGGTGGTATCAACTTACACCTTTATTAAACATAAAGGTGTAGGAGTATAGTACATTTCACAGAGCCTTTTTGTTATACTCTTCACAGGCATTGTCGTGATATAAAGAGTGCACTCAGAGATACCTAAAAAACATATCAATGGACAACACAATGGTATTTATATTTTAGATCCTCTGTTGTGCTTGTGAAGCGTGATCTTATTAAAGAACGTAATAAACAAAAGCATGAGGCAGTGCACCATCTCCACTTTTTAAAAGACATAAAACCGAATTAAAGAGTATGATAATAAGGTAGAAATTAGTTACAATCCTTAAGACCTCATATTCCCTCTAAATTAGGCTTCCTTCTTATTTCAGAGATTATGCAAACAGACTATAGACAATATCTTACCCCATTTAGCATATAAAAGCTGAGACTGTTCGTCTAGCACTTATCCATCTTAATCTCTGTCTCACACATGCTATTATATGATGATTTACTGAAAAAAAGCATAGGCATCGATATCGCTGAAAATTGCGTTAACTAATGGCCAATGGCATTTTCAAGTCGTAACCGTTCAGATTTACGTAAGCGCTCTGAAGCTGATTTAAGCTGTCCACATGCAGCTAAAATATCGCGTCCACGCGGTATCCGAATAGGAGAAGCATAGCCCGCTTGATTAACGACATCAGCAAAACGCTCGATTTGCTCCCAATCAGAACACTGATAATTACTCCCTGGCCACGGATTAAAAGGGATTAAATTAATCTTAGCAGGAATCCCTTTCAATAACTGAATCAATCGCTTAGCATCATCTAAACTATCATTGATATCTTTCAGCATAACATATTCAAATGTGATTCGTTTTGCATTGGAAAGACCAGGATAATTACGGCAAGCCTCCATTAGTAAAGCAAGCGGATATTTTTTATTAATGGGAACAAGCATATCCCTTAGTGTATCGTGTACTGCGTGGAGTGAAATTGCTAACATAACACCAATTTCTTCTCCGGTTCGGATAATTCCAGGAACAACCCCACTAGTTGAAAGCGTAATTCGACGTTTTGATAAAGAAAGGCCATCGCCATCAGAGGCAATCAATAAAGCTTTTTTAACAGCTTCAAAATTATAAAGAGGTTCTCCCATTCCCATCATAACAATATTGGTAATTTTTCGTCCTTCAATGGGAACAATTGCTCCATCAGGGGTATTCTTATCAGGAAAATCACCCAAACAATCACGTGCAACCAATAGTTGTGCCAAAATCTCTTCTGCGGTCAGATTACGAACAAGCATCTGCGTTCCCGTATGGCAAAAAGAACAGGTTAACGTACACCCTACTTGCGATGAAAGACATAAAGTACCGCGTCCTTCTTCAGGGATATAAACCGTTTCAATTTCAACAGGTCTTCCAGCTCCATGTGCAGGAAAACGTAAAAGCCATTTACGTGTACCGTCTTTTGATATTTGTTCTCCAACAATTTCTGGACGCATAATGGAAAAATGACACTTAAGTGTTTCTTGCATTGCTTTAGAAATATTCAGCATCTCATCAAAATTTGAAACACCACGCACATAAAGCCAATGCCAAAGCTGACGCATACGCATACGCGTTTGATGCTCTGGTACACCAACTGTCTTTAAAGCTTGTATCATTTCATCTTGCGACAAACCAATTAAAGAGAGCTTAGAACTCTCCTTCACGACCACATTATCTGTTTTTCGTGCAAAACATGAACCAACTGGTCTAAGGTCATAGGAAATGGCCATTGCTTTCCAATTCACATCACTATTTTAGAAGTTATCGAAACCTTAATGGCACTTTTGAGCTGCGTTTAATGCAGCAGTGACCCCTTTTAAGGAATAAGTGTAGGTGGTATGCGTTCCTCTTTTTGATATCGCTTGCACTGTCATATTGTTTCCAGCACGTATAGCAGAAACAAGCTGCTTTTCTAGCTCTGATGACGCCAACCAAGCTGAGGAATCCTTCGTGAAAAAATTAAAGTCCTTATTTCCAATGGTCACTGTCACTCTCGATCCTTCTTGAAGCGTATAACCAGCCATAAACTGCGGTTCGAACGAAACAGGTGAATGAGAACGCTTGGTAATTAAGAAAAAATTATCACCATGATTAACCGTCGTTGGAAGAGCCTTCAAAGGTACCGATAACACATAGCAAATCGTATTTTGGGGCGATTTATAAGAATAGACCCCCCATGCTTCAAATTGATTTAAACGATTTGGCGTTTGTGCACACGCTGCCCCAGCTGTAACCAGAACCATTACAGATGCAGCAATAACAGTCTTTTCAAACATCTTTATTTAGCTCACTTCTTTAGTCTCTAACAAGATTCTCTTCATTGGAAAAATTCAAAAAAACCTCGATACTCATGTATCACTGTCCTAATTCTTCCAATAAGCAAAATATTTTCACACCAATCAAAATAGATCTCTACATTTCATTGTGACCTTTTAGGTGTTACCAAAATATAAACTTCTTATTCAATAACCACATTAAAAAATAACATTTTTATTTTATGCTACTCATTTCGTTTTTGTATAAAAAACGCTTTCTTTAAGCAATAGAACTTCAAAACGAAATGAAAATACACCACCACTCTGTTAAGAAATAAACTATACTCTTTAATATCACAAGAAATCTGCTGCAAAATTTTGCAAACACACCCTGACCTCCCCAAAAATTTCACAGCCTTGCGAATATCACTTCTCGACTTCACACAGTCAATACATTTATGTTCGTAAATACCTCACCTTTTATCCATTATAGTGCATTCATACTTCGTATTCAACATCGTTCCCATATCGCCTTTTCATAATCTTAAAAATATCTTAAAAAAATAATAGACTATTATCACTACATTGGTCATGAAACATAAAGTACTTAGATTCTGTCTCAACAACTACATGTAGCTTTGTTTCTTTTGCTCCTATTAACTCTTCCTATATATTTCATCTCCAATTTTTAAGTTCTAAAGTGATTCTAGTAGCTTATAATAGTTTAAACATATTATTTTAAATGTATTAGACAATTCCTTTCTTCCTGTTACCAAAAATGTTTTAAGAATTTTTTGACAAGTTCTCTTATCTTATTTCTCAGTAATTTATAACAAGAAATATAAAACTTTTTTCTATAGAAGTTCTAACATTACCGTTTTTTAAACAACATTTTAATCAATTAAAGACACTTGAATAAATCTTCTTATGCATAAAAACTCCTTCACCCAACCTAAAGGTATAGTTTTCATTTTTACCGTACAAAATTATTTTTTAGTATGAGCTCTATACAACAGCTGACATCTAAATCATACTTAATCACACTTTGCCAGCTTCCAATATTGCTACAGCCCTTGGCACTTGAGACGGTTCATAAGAAGCATTTTTACTCCTTGTCTTATACAGTCTTATCCACACGGCTTTCCTTGATTGTAATCGTGTAAGTGAATGGTTTTGATTGATTCAACATAAATAGGTTCGGCATGAGGGAATCTTATGAACTTCGGATCTCTCATTCAACATGTAAAACAGTAAATTATCTTTATAAATCAATATATTGACACACACAGGATACAATATCCCCTATTTTCTACTTGAATCTTAATAATATTATCCCTAAGTACCAAAATTTAATTTACTAAAAAATTCAATGCACGAATAAACTTTTCTATTGATTTCTGCCCCACCCTCAGAGGGTGAAGATTTTTAACCCAATTTGGTGTATAAGAAGTTTGGATTCTTGTTGAGTCGAGTTCCCCTTGCCTTTCCACTCATGTGATTCACTTAACTAAAGGCTCTACAGACAAATCCTGCTTAAAAATATTTACCACGCACTCTAAAAGCACTTAATATACCAAGAAGATTTCCAGAATTTATCTCACCACACCTCAAATGATAGTGTTTTTACAGTATAACAGGATAAAAGAATCCATGAACATAATAATTAGGTGCTTTAATATACGAGAACAAGAAAGGACAACTCCTTCGTTTTTGTTGCTTGCTCTTTAAAAAGAAGGTTCACTTAGAAATGATTTTTTTAAATCTCATGACATAACCTTTTGTTATTAGTCTTAAGATGCAAATTATATTATTTCCTACGCTCTGTGGTGCATACCTCGCAATTTATACGCTCATAATACCTTTTAAGCTGCATTTGATTCTGAAGTTTGAATCAATAAAGCATAAAGCGCATTGGCATTATGCGTATTGCGCAACTTTTGCACAACATCAGCATGGCGCAAAACACGTGCAATCTGAGATAAAGCTTTTAAGTGATCTGCACCAGCATTTTCAGGTGCCAAAAGGAGAAAAACGAGATCTATAGGTTCGTCATCGAGAGCTTCAAAATCAACAGGACTTTCAAGACGTGCAAATATACCAACAATCCGATCAATATCAGGTAATTTCCCATGAGGAATCGCAATACCACCACCCAAACCCGTTGAACCAAGCTTCTCGCGTTGTAAAACAACATCAAAAATTACATGCTCACTAAGACCTGTCAGCTTAGAAGCCTTTTCGGCTAAAATTTGTAGAACTTGTTTTTTCGAATTAGCCTTAAGAGCCGGAATGATCGCTTCCGGTGCTATTAACTCACTCAAATTCATACTTTAATTTTCCTCTTACACGCTCAAATGCTCATCAATAAACCTATAAACGGTATAGATACTTAATGTTCTTTCACTTTTCGCAACATCGCATGTGTTTTTATTTTTCAATTTATAACGGATGATAACTCAATACATGTCATATCACTTTTAACACAACAATAAATAGTATTTAGCTCCTCATTAACGGCATGAGAAAACAAAGAAATGAAGTTGTTCATAAAGTTAATTTCCTTACGACTCTAGAAAAGGTCATTATTCATAAATTTATTAAACTTGTCATAAGAATTGATGTATAATTCGCTATCAGAGTTTTTCTTTCCTTAAAAATGATCCCTTAAATTAAGATGAAAAGCATACTGAGCAAAATGGACCTTTACTTTGAAAATTACTGTATAGCTTGAATACCGCCTTATAACAAGAATATAAAGGTTTTTAGAGATTTAATGGTTATTTTAAAAGATTTATAGATTTAGCCTGATATCTGTAGTCAAGCTCCTATTTTTTAATAGGGCCATATAAACCAATAAAATACGACAACTCCTATTGAATAACCGGCGCTCCTATTAAAATACCTAAACCAGCATCATCGATATATTACAGAGAAAAATATGATAAACATCTCTTACCTTTCAATAACACACGCATTTATTGAGAGTTTCATTTATCACTCATTATCACGTTAATCTAGTGATATCTTTTCTATGATACAATCATGAGTAAGCTAAACTTATAAAAAAACAAACTAACTCTTTAATGATGAAGCTTTTTTCACCACTCAATAAAAACATTCTAAGGTTATAGTCATAAAAGAAGTTTTGGCATAAATAAGGAGATTTTCAGTAATAATGTTTGGTTAAACTTAAATGGAAACTCGTGAAAGCTGTAAAATCAAAGAGAAAACTGATTTCCTAAATAAATTCTGCGTACATCAACGTTGTTGATAATATCGTTAGGACAACCGTGAACTAACACCCGCCCTGTATGAATAATATAAGCGCGGTCGACAAGCCCTAATGTCTCACGCACATTATGATCCGTTATTAAAACACCAATGCCACGCTTCGTTAAATGACGAATAAGTTGTTGAATATCGAAAATAGCGATAGGATCAATTCCTGCAAATGGTTCATCAAGTAACATAAAATGGGGACGAGAAGCTAAAGCGCGCGCAATTTCAAGTCGCCGACGTTCACCTCCAGATAACGAAAGTGCAGACATTTTACGTAAATGATCAATTTTAAATTCATGTAAAAGGCTATCTAACTCTTCACGCTGTTTAAGGCGATCTTTTTCAACGACCTCTAAAACAGCTTTAATGTTATTTTCTACTGAAAGACCACGAAAAATAGACGCTTCCTGTGGAAGATATCCAATACCTAAACGCGCACGTCGATACATCGGAAGATGCGTAATATCAAATCCATCAATTTTAATGGATCCTCCATCAGATTTTATAAGCCCCGTAACCATATAAAAACAAGTTGTTTTACCTGCCCCATTGGGCCCTAAAATGCCAACGGCTTCTCCCGTACGAATGCCAAAAGAAACACCATTAACAGTTCGCCTTCCTCGATAAACTTTAATCAAATTACTGGCAATCAAGGTCCCTTTTAAGGTTTTTTTTGAAGCTTCACTTTCAAGATTATACCTATCGGTCTGTTTTTTTATTTTGATTCCAAACATGAAATCTTAATGACCATTCTTTTGATTTTGTTTTAAAATAATAGAAACACGACCTTTTTTCTTAGGTGTCTCACAACCTTCTAAAAAAGCCTTTCCGCTTTCCATATTTGCCGTTAGTTTGCACCCCGTTGCCACATTGTCACCATCAGTTAACACAACATGATTCCCTGTCAAACTCATCATTTTTGACTTTCCATCAAAAACGCCTTTATCACCCGTAGCAACTTGCGTAGCAATTTTTATATAAACTTTTCCTAAAGCTTCCATTTTTTGTATACTCGACGAACCAAATAAAGAAACAGATGATGCCTTTGTATTTTCCTGATTTTTATCAATTTCTTTATATGCTTTATCGTAGTAAACAACTAATTCTGACGTTCTTAAAAGACGTTCACCTTGCACCACTGAAACATCACCCTTAAAAAGCGCTATCCCTTCTTTATCACGTATTTCTAAAGAATCTGCATGAAGTTCTACCGGTTCTTTATCGCTTGATAGACTTATTCCAAAATGGGCCACTTCAGCATATCCCAAAACCGCTCCTCCTCCTAACATTCCCATGCTAAAAGCCAACATCACACCTATCCATCTTTTGTACGATTTCATTATTTCAATTCTTTTGTTTGTATATACACATACTTCTCTTTATAAATATCCTTTAAAGATTTGTATTGATATTGCGTTATTGCTTTTGAAGCACTAAATGCACTCCACCATGGAAATACATGTTTTTTCCTTTTTCTCGAATTTGTAAGGCGTTTGCGGCAAGATGAAAACCGGCTTGCTGAATATTAACACGTTGATCTGTTTTTAACTGTCCCTCGGATAAGTTAATACTAGCTGACATAAATTGTACCATCATCCCATCATTCGTCGTAATGGTGAATGGCTTGTCCAACTGTAAAAAACCATTAATGTTATCGTAAACCCCCCCTTGTGCTGCGAGAAAAATCTGTCTTTGTTGGCCCATAAATGCTCTAGCTGTAATGTTTTGCAACCCAATCATTCCAGCGTGTGTATGGTCTTGAAATGCCTTTTCTGCTTTAAGCCAATAAGGTTCATGAGCACGCGTATACCCTTCTAATTTTGGATTGAGCATCGTCAAATTCATCACGCCACTTTCTCCATTGTTCAAAGGCATAGAATCAGAAGTAATGGGAACCAAGAAAAACGTAAACCAGCAAAAAACCAGCGCTGAAATCAACGCTAAGAGAGGTAAAAAGATTTTTAATATGCTAATGCGACGCGAATGACGGGATGCTTTTTTTAAAACATCTCCACAAGATGATTGCGTTGAAAAGGCTTCATAATGATTGTGTACGGACATACTCTCCTGATCTCTTAAATACTCCGCATTTTTAATCTGTATAACCTTTATAGAAGGTATTTTCAAATTTTGTTTCTTGCAATTTGTTTTTTCTTGATTTTATTTTGCTTTTATCCGTTTATATATTGTAATATGCATGGAGTGCACAATTACAAAATTTTTTTGTGTGAAAGTGAGGCTATTGTGGTAAAATCAGAGCTTGTGCAAATTATCGCTCGTCATAACCCGCATCTTTTTCAACGGGATGTGGAGAATATTGTAAACGCTATTTTTGAGGAAATTGCAACAGCACTTGCAAATGGCAATCGCGTTGAACTTCGTGGATTTGGAGCTTTTTCTGTAAAAAGCCGTTCAGCCCGTAATGGACGTAATCCACGAACAGGTGAAGCTGTTTCTGTGGAAGAAAAGTGGATTCCTTTTTTTAAAACTGGCAAGGATTTACGCGACCGTCTTAATCAGTGAGAAACTTATGATAATTAAACGTATTCTTCTAACAAGTATCGGTGTGATTCTCGCAGCGGTTTTGATTGTTTTTATCGTGGCTAATCGTCAAATGGTTCCGTTAACCCTTGATCCTTTTCGAGCAAATCCTGAAAGTTTTACTTATCATGCTCCCCTCTTTATATGGCTCTTTATTTTCTTTGGTTTTGGTATTTTATTAGGAAATCTGATAAGTTGGTTTTCCTATCACAAATACAAAAAAGCTCTCAAAAAAAGTAAAGCCGAGATTGAAAAATTGAAAACATCTATCACAAATCTGGTGTAATGGTATTTAAATGAAATCTTTTTTCTTTAGTATTTTATATTCAGTACAGAGTTAAAAGTGCTCTTTTTCTTTTTTTATACATGTTTTAATTGACTTTAGCTTTTTTGCACTTTTACGAAACATTTAAGAGCTTTATAATATCTTTTTATACCTCATATACCGTGATACAAAACATGCCCGCACAATACTTTCAATCCTCCCATAACAATAGATATCCGCAGGAAAAGTTGCCCCTTATTTTAGAAACGGGTATAAGCGAAAACTATGCTCTCATTGATTCTGGTCATGGACAAAAATTAGAACGTTATGGAGCTTACCGCATTATTCGACCAGAAGGTCAAGCACTATGGAAACCCGCTTTACCTCAACAACAATGGGCTGATGTTGATGCTATTTTCACAGGAAACCTTGATGAAGAAGGGGTTGGGCGTTGGCATTTTCCTAAAAAGCCACTTGATGAAACATGGGCTCTTGCTTGGAATGGATTGTCTTTTCTAGGCCGTTTTACTTCCTTTCGTCATGTGGGTTTTTTTCCTGAACAAGATGCCCATTGGCGCTCTATGGAAGAACAAATTGTTCAAGCCAAACGCCCTATAAAATTGTTGAATCTTTTTGGCTATACAGGTATTGCCTCTTTGATTGGAGCACGAGCGGGTGCGAATGTTACCCATGTTGATGCTTCTAAAAAAGCCATTGCGTGGGCAAAAGCTAATCAAGAAAGAGCAAGATTACCAGATCATTCTATTCGCTGGATTTGCGATGATGCTATGAAATTTGTCGAGCGTGAACTGCGTCGTAAAAAAAGCTATGATATGATTCTTCTTGATCCCCCTGCTTATGGGCGTGGACCCCATGGTGAAATTTGGCAACTGTTTGATCATTTACCCGCCATGATTACAAATTGTCGTAAACTTCTCTCTGATAAACCGCTTTCTGTTGTCCTTACAGCTTATTCTATTCGTGCTTCCTTCTTTGCACTTCATGCTTTAATGCGTGATGCATTTGTAAATCTTGGTGGTACGGTCGAATCAGGAGAACTCATTTTGCGTGAAGAAGTTGCAGGACGTGCTCTTTCTACTTCTCTTTTTAGCCGTTGGATTGCTTGAATATGTGTAGACCCAAAACTGGCAGAGTGAAAGAAATTACCTCTCTTAGCAACCCCATCATAAAAGATCTTAAAGCACTTAGCCAAAAGAAAAACCGTAATAGAGAAGGTCTTTTCATGGCAGAAGGATTGAAATTGGTCATTGATGCTCTCAATCTTGGATGGACAATACAGACGCTTATTTTTTCTAAAAGTAAAATCGGTAATGCTACTATCGAAAATACTGCCGCACGTGCTGTAGCCAACGGTGGTTTTGTTATTAAAGCCTCACAAAAGGTTATGGAATCACTTACCCGACGCGATAACCCACAAACAGTTATTGGTATTTTCAAGCAAAAATGGCACTCTTTTGAAATGATAAAAGGACAGATTAAAGATGTTTACATCGCGCTTGATCGTGTGCGTGATCCTGGAAACCTTGGTACCATTATTCGAACCGCTGATGCTGTAGGTGCTAAAGGTGTTATTTTAATTGGTGAAACAACAGACCCTTTCTCGCCTGAAACGGTCCGTGCAACCATGGGATCTATTTTCTCTGTACCACTTTATCGTTTTGATGAAAGCGCCTTTTTAAACTGGTCTTCTCACTTTAAAGGTATGATCGTTGGAACACACCTCAAAGGATCTCTGGATTATCGCACACTTGACTTCAAAAATGGCCCTATTATCCTTTTAATGGGGAATGAAAAACAGGGATTATCAGATCTTCTTACGAATCGGTGTGATAAACTTATGCGTATTCCACAAAGCGGACGAGCAGACTCGCTTAATCTAGCTGTAGCAACAGCTGTTATGCTTTATGAAATCCGTCGCCCCTATTTAATACTGGAACCATGTGAGGAAAAACATGATTCGTAAATCACTCCCTTTTCTTCTCTTGGGCTTGGCTTTTACAGTAGTACTTGATCAAGCTGTCAAATACTGGGTTATGCACAATATGCCTTTAGGAACAGAAATTTCGCTTATTCCTTTTCTTTCCCTTTATCATGTGCGCAATTCTGGCATCGCATTTTCGTTTTTTTCTTCCTTTTCTCAGTGGGGAATCATCGCCATCACGATCATTGTGATTATCTTCCTTCTATGGTTATGGAAAAATACTGAATATAATAAGTATTTAATGCGCTTTGGCCTTATTTTTATTATTGGAGGAGCCATCGGCAATCTCATTGATCGTATTCGCTTTCATCACGTCACTGATTATATACTTTTTCATATTGATGATATTTTTTATTTTGCTATTTTCAACCTTGCAGATAGTTTTATCACTCTCGGTGTTATTGCCATCCTTATTGAAGAATTGCGTACTTGGATGAGAGGAAGCCGTCATTCCAATAGTACATCTTCTCATTGATATGTTCATTGCCTTAGAAAACAGAGATCTTTGATCATCACAAGTCTGATTACGCATTGATTTCTCTTAATCAATTCTTGTTGCTCGTCATTTCACGTGTTTCTCTTCATGGGACGATAAGATCTTACTTTCTTTTCAACTTCACATTTCTACACTTAGTTAGTGCAAAAGAAATGAACTCAAATAGAAATCAATATTTTTTATCCATGTGTCCTACATCATAATTTTTGAGGAGATATTTCACAGCATTTAAAGTTCCATTTATTTAATTAGAACAATTGCTTTTCGTATGTTTTTTAGTTTTTACAGATATCGTTTTTACAGAGCCTTTCTTAAGTGCTTCGTTTAAAAACTCTCCTTTTTTATTTTATATATTGTTTAATAAAAAACATTTTTTCAACTATTTTCAATGGTGCCTTGTTAAAGCAACATATTGATTATAAATATAAATTACCTTTTTTCATATTGAATAAAAGCCCTTAATAGCCTAAATCTCTTTTATTTGGAATCTGTTCATGTTGAATCCATAAAAACCATGTCTCTTGCAAGACACAAGCAAGTTAATAATCTTGATTGATTTAATATGAACAGATTTGAAACCAGAGAAGCTTGCGATATTCAGAGTATCATTTAGCATTCAAAAAGACAATTTATCATTATACATCAATATATTATATAAAAATCCAATTCAATAGCTCTTATAACCGTGCAAAACAGATGCAATATTGGAAGTTGAAAAATAGTGTGATGATACTTGCCACTCTTCTCATAAACACAAAAATAGTGAATATTTTATAAGGGATTGTATTACACAGTTTCTGTGAATAATAGAAAATTTTTTGAATGTAGTCTTTTTATCTTGCAAAAATATGGCAAAAAATGGAAATATTTTTTATTAAAATGAACTATTTCCTTACCAATTTGTAAGGTTCCTTCTTCATATAAATCTCTTGTAATTTTTAAATAAATCTCCATAATAAGAGCATATATGCTGGAATTCTGTCAGTGATTCTTAAGGGTTTTTGTATTTGCCCAATTAAGGCTTATACCAAGCTTATCTGTGTAATGACAGAGACACTTTTAAAGCCCTATACCTGACAGAACATATGCTAAAGGATTTTATATTATGGCTAATTTTAAAGATTTACGTTCGGCACCTGCTTCTCATGCCGATGCATCAATTGATCAGGGATTACGCGACTATATGTTGGGCGTCTACAATGCAATGGCCATTGGTTTGCTTATTACAGCTGCTGCCGCTTATGCAATTGTATCATTAGCAACGACAACAGATATGAGCCAAGCAGCAGCTCAAATCAATAGCAGTGTTTATCTAACACCACTTGGAGTAACATTTTATACATCACCATTCTCTTATATTGTTATGTTTGCACCACTCATAGCAGTCTTATTCCTCAGTTTTAAAATTAATACATTGAGCACAAATGCTGCTCGTAGTCTCTTTTTTGGTTATGCTGCTCTGGTTGGTCTTTCACTGTCTTCAATCGTTTTGCGCTATACGACAGAAAGTGTTGTGCAAACCTTTGTCATTTCCGCCGCAACTTTTGGAGCTCTTTCACTTTATGGATACACAACAAAGCGTGATCTCACAGCAATCGGTTCCTTCTTATTCATCGGATTGATCGGCTTGTTTCTTTCCATGATTGTGAACATTTTTCTTGGATCAAGCGCTTTGCAGTTTGCTATCTCTGTGATTGGTGTTTTTATCTTTGCTGGTTTAACAGCCTACGATACCCAGAGCATTAAGTTGATGTATTATGAAGGAGATGAAAGCGATACCAGAGGACGTAAAGTTATTATGGGCGCGTTGAATCTTTATCTTGATTTCATCAATATGTTTGTCTTCTTTCTACAGTTTCTTGGCTCAAACCGTGATTGATTGCAAAAATCATAACTTAATTAAAGAACCTTGTTTCTAAAAGAGACAAGGTTCTTTTGTTTTTAGTGTAAGTCTTTACCCTTGTCCTCTTAGGGACTATTCTTTTCGTAAAATGACAAAAATACCTTATAAGCAAAAATTCCCTTGGTTTACCGGTTTTATCCAACAAAAACTCCACAGCTCCCTTTTTAATGCAATTCACAGCCGCTCTCATCATCAATCAAACATCATCAATCAAAATAGTAATTATGATCTGACCGTTGCTTCCTATAATGTGCATAAATGTGTAGGTGTTGATAAAATTTTTAATCCTACAAGAATTGTCCGTGTTATTACTGAATTACAAGTTGATATTCTTGCTCTTCAAGAAGCAGATAAACGTTTTGGGGAACGCATTGGTTTGATTAATCTTCAGCTATTAAAAGCTGAAACCGGTTTGATTCCTGTACCTCTTAATACTATGTCACCTCATGGACATGGTTGGCATGGGAATGCTCTTTTTTTGCGAAAGGGATATGTACGTGATACTTTACAAGTCACTCTTCCTAGTATTGAACCACGTGGGGCTGTAGTTGTAGAGTTGGAAATGGCAGCAGGCCCTATTCGTATTATTGCGGCTCATTTTGGCTTATTACGTTACTCTCGTAAACAACAAACAAAAATGCTCCTTGAAATTTTCCAAAAACGCCCCCTTATGCCTACACTTCTTATAGGAGATTTTAATGAATGGCGGATGGGAAAAGGCTCATCGTTAAATCATTTTTCTCCCTATTTTGATAGCACTTTTGAAGTTGTACCAAGCTTTCCCTCTCGCTTTCCTTTTTTAGCCCTTGATAGAGTTTTTTCTTTTCCCCACCAATTGGTAACAAGTATTGAAAATCATCATTCACCGCTTGCACGCATTGCTTCAGATCATTTGCCTATCAAAGCCTATCTTAATCTTTCTAACGCAATCAACATTCTTAAAAATAAATAAAAAAATTAATGTGCCTCATCCCAATTTTGAGCTGTCATGACTTTTACTTCAAGCGGTACAGATAAAGATAGAACCGGTATTGTAGCATTTTCCATAACATTTTTAACAACAGTCATGGTTTTTTTACTTTCTTCTTCTGGTACTTCAAAAATCAGTTCATCATGCACTTGCAGCAACATTTTTGCTGATAGTTTTTCTTCTTTTAAAGCATCTTCCATATGTATCATAGCGCGGCGAATAATATCGGCCGCAGAACCTTGAATTGGAGCATTGATAGCTGCTCGCTCATTAAGAGAACGAATTTTTACATTCTTTGCTTTTATTTCTGGATAATGGATACGACGTCCAAAAATTGTTTCTACATAACCATTTTCACGTGCAAAGATTTTAGTTTTCTCCATATAATCTTTAATTCCTGGAAATCTTTCAAAATACAGTTGAATATAACGACCCGCTTCTTGGCGTGAAATTCCCAATTGATTGGCTAATCCAAAAGCTGAAATACCATAAATAATACCAAAATTAATCGCTTTTGCACGCCGTCGTATATCTGAATGCATTCCTTCTATCGCAACACCAAACATTTGTGATGCCGTTATAGCGTGAATATCATGCCCTTTAGCAAAAGCTTCTTTTAATGCTTTTATATCCGCAATATGTGCAAGAATGCGCAACTCAATCTGACTATAATCAGCAGAAAGTAACACACGTCCTTTGGGAGCAATAAAAGCTGTTCGGATTTTACGCCCTTCAGCAGTTCGCACTGGAATATTTTGCAAATTTGGCTCTGATGATGATAACCGACCTGTTGATGTTATTGCCAAAGAATAATTCGTGTGAACTCGCCCTGTTTTTGAAAAAATATAAGAAGGCAAGGCATCTGTATAGGTAGATTTTAGCTTTGCAAGTTGACGCCACTCAATAATTTTACGCGGTAAAATATGACCTTCAGCAGCCAACTCTTCTAAGGTCTGTGCAGAAGTTGACCATTGTCCACCCTTAGTTTTGGCGCCTCCAGGCAATCCCATTTTGCCAAAAAGGATATCCCCTAATTGCTTTGGCGAAGCAATATTAAACTTTTCATCAGCTTGTTTATAAATTTCCTCTTCTAGAATCAAAGCAGCTTGTGCCAACTCTCCGGAAAGACGCAATAAAATCTGCCTATCAATAAGAATCCCCCGTTCTTCCATTCTTGCAAGAACTTCTACAAGGGGTCGATCAAGACGCTCATAAATTTTTGTCATCCCACGAGCAACAAGTTGCGGTTTCAATACTTGCCAAAGGCGTAGCTTTATATCAGCATCTTCTGCCGCATAAAGGGTTGCTTGTTTTAAATCTACTTGTGCAAAAGAAGTAATTTTTTTTCCGTTATGCGTTAAATCTTTATAGGCAATTGGTTTATGCTCAAGCCAACGTTCAGACAAATCATCCATATTATGGGTTAAAGTTCCAGCATCAAAAGCATATGATAAAAGCATGGTGTCGTCAAAAGAGCTTATCATAATGTCGTATTGCTTCATCACCAACCAATCATATTTTATATTATGACCAATTTTTAACACCGCTGAATCTTCTAATATCGGTTTTAAAAGTGCTAAAGCTTTTCGGGCCTCAATCTGTGAGGCAATGCGCCCGCCCCTCAAAAGGTCCTCTTCTCCTTCATCAAAATGTTCAAGAGGTATATAAGCTGCTTTTTCCGGCTGTAATGCAAGTGAAAAACCAACAAGCTTTGCTTGCATCGGATCAAGAGATGTTGTTTTAGTATCAAAAGCGAAAAAACCCTGCTCCTGTGCTTGTGATAACCACTCTTTTAAAATTTTCTCATCAAGAATTGTTGTATAAGCAGCTCTTGTAATTTTTTGAGTCAGCGCTTGATCTTTACGTTTTTGTGCAAAAACTTGTGGAGAATTTTCAGAAAAACTATGAAGAGATGCGTGCTCAGTATTCTTGATCTCAGAATCATGCCTGGGGCTTAGTTTTTCCCATTCAACATCTATATCAAGTGCGTCAATAACAGCTGCATCGCATGACGTTGCCTCTGCCACGCGACGCGTTAATGTTGAAAACTCCATCGCTTTCAAAAAAGCAATTAAACGTGGACCATCTTGTGGCTCCAAAACAAAATCATCTAAATCATTATCTATAGGAACATCTGTTTTAAGCCTGACAAGTTCACGAGACATTTTAACTTGTTCTCTATAAGCTTGAATGTTTTCACGCCGTTTTGTTTGTTTAATTTCTGTTACGCGTTGCAATAAAAGATCAAGAGAACCAAATTCATTTAACAACTGAGCTGCAGTTTTTGGACCAATGCCTGGAATACCCGGTACATTATCTGTTGAATCTCCAATTAATGCTTGTAAATCAATCATTTTTTCAGGCGCAACACCCCATTTTTCTATAACTTCTGAGATACCTATATGCTTATCTTTCATTCCATCATACAAAGATACATGCGTATTTACGAGTTGCATAAGATCCTTATCAGAAGAAATAATGGTTGTTTTTGCCCCAACCTTTGTTGCAAATTTTGCATAGGTAGCAATTAAATCATCCGCTTCAAAGCCTTCCTTTTCAATACAAGGCAAATTAAAAGCCTTCGTTGCTTGGCGTATTAGCGCGAATTGAGGAATTAGATCTTCAGGAGGTTCAGCGCGATTCGCTTTATATTCAGGATAAATTTGTTTCCGAAAAGTATCAGATGAATAATCAAAAATAACAGCAAAATGTGTTGGAACAACACCCGTAGCTGTATTACGAGCATCACATAGTAATTTCCATAACATATTGCAAAAACCAGCTACTGCTCCTACAGGAAGTCCATCCTTTTTACGTTTTAAAGGCGGCAAAGCATAATAAGCACGAAAAACATAGCCTGATCCGTCAACCAAAAAAAGATGATCTGTTGCTTTCATTACAATTTTTTCTCCATTTCAGCTAAAAAAACAATTTGTCCTTATATATTTTTTCACTTTGCCTCTAAAAAGCCATTTTTTCTTTTCATAAGACATGAAGTCGTTGCACTTTATATTAAGTACCTAGAGCTTTTCTTTGCTGTTACAGGATTAATAGCTTTCATTTTGCTCCTCCTATGATAGCTGAGGTACGATGTAGCGACAGGGTCGTTGTGGTGTTCCCCTCCCCACAACGACCGTTTTTTTTGACATCGATATTCTTTAATTTCAATCGTGACTTTTTTAGAGAAAAGATGATGTTATTCATGAATTTTGAAATTATTCCACAGAGCTTTTTCACCCATTTTGTAGATAAAATCAGCGTGTAACTTTTTTTCTTGCGTACTCAATCTTGAAGGTAAAGCCTGTGGGCGAATTTTAACGGCATAAGATGTATCTTTATCATTCTGGATATGTTCATCAACACCCCTTCTGTTATCAAAACCCAATACACCTTGTTTTCCACCGATAAGCTCAATATAAACATCGGCTAGAATCTCTGCATCAAGCAAAGCACCATGAAGAACACGATGGCTGTTATCAATTCCAAAACGTTTGCATAAAATATCAAGAGAATTAGGACCCATAGGAAATTTACGCCGCGCCATAGCCAGTGTATCAAGAATATTATCAACACTGATAAGCGGTTTGTTGACACGTTTTAATTCTGCATTAATAAAACCAATATCAAAACTCGCATTATGCGCAATCATTGTCGCGTCTTTGATAAATTCCAAAAATTCATCAACAATATCACTAAAACTTTTCTCGTTTTTTAGGCGTTCATTGGTTAATCCGTGAATTGCTACAACTTCATCAGGAATAATAACGCCTTCAGGGTTTAAATAAACATGAAATTGGCGTCCTGTGAGATAACGATCAACCATTTCTACACAACCAATTTCGATTATGCGATCTTTTTCTTTATCTAAACCTGTTGTTTCTGTATCAAAAATAATTTCCCGCATAACTTCAATTCTTTAGTTTTTTTATTACATCAAAAACCTGTTGACGTGTATTCTCTAAATCTTTCCCTGTATCAATAATAAAATCAGCACGTTCTCGTTTTTTTTCATCTGGCATTTGTTGAGCATTGATAAAGGCAAATTTTTTCTCATTCATACCTTGGCGAATCATGACACGTTCTTTTTGTATTTCTGGTGGAGCAGAAACAACAATAACGCTATCCATACGACTTTCACCATTTTTTTCAAACAAAAGTGGAATATCAAGAATAACGAATTTTTTCCCTTGTTCACGCGCTATATCAATAAATTCCCTTTCTTTTTCTTGCACCAAAGGATGAATTATTTTTTCTAATGTTTGTAATTTTTCTTTATCATCAATCAAAATTTCAGAAAGTTTCAAACGGTTAACTTCACCGTTTTCAACAACACCAGGAAAAATACGCTCTATGAATGACAAAGCTGGCTCACTTTTATAAAGCTGTTTTACTGCTTCATCAGCACTAAAAACAGAAATACCCGCTTGCTTGAAAAAATCAGCAACTGTTGATTTTCCCATAGCAATTGATCCCGTTAATCCTATGATCTTCATTCTCTTTTTTCACTCATATCCTCTAAAATAGCTGTCCGTAAAGCTTTTGTTACCTGTGGTCTTATTCCAAACCACTGTTCAAACCCTATAACAGCCTGATGTAGAAGCATCCCAAGCCCATCAACCGTCTTGAGATCACAAGCCTTTGCTTGTTGTAAAAAAGGAGTTATCAATGGTGTATAAATAATATCTGTTACTAACGCCGTTTTTTTTGCTTTATGAAAATCGCAAAAAAAAGAATCACTTTTTTCTTCTGGATTTTTTATACCAATAGAGGTTGTATTAACAATCAAATCAGCTTGATGAAGTATTTCATGGATTTTATGCCAATCGTAAACTTTAATGATTTTTCCAAAATGCTGAGCTAAATTATCAGCACGTTGTTTTGTACGGTTAATCAGATAAATCTGTTCAAATCCGCGTTTTTTTAAGGCATATATGATAGCGCGTGCGGCACCACCTGCTCCAAAAACAAGAGCTGTTTCCCCTCCCCAATCAGATATAAAATCATCAAGATTAGCGCTAAAACCATAGGCATCGCTATTCGTGGCACAAAGCTTATCTCCTTCATACCAAAGTGTATTAACAGCACCAATCATTGTTGCTCTCTCATCTTTATAATCTGCTAAACGAAAAGCTTCCTGTTTATAAGGTAAAGTAACATTTCCTCCACAAAAGCCTATTTTTTGTAAAGACGCAATAAAATGACTGAATTCTTCAGATGTTACTTCTTGTGCAATATATTCTCCTTGTAAACCATATTGTTTAAGCCAAAAATTGTGAATTTTTGGCGATTTTGAATGATGAATTGGAGAACCAACAACAAAAGCACGCGGATAATTTGTCTTTTTTATTGTTAAGTCAACCATCAATAATTCCTAAGTGGCGCAGTTTTATGAGTAGAGGAAGCAAAGGTAAACCAACAATGGTAAAAAAATCTCCATCAATTTTTTCAAAGAGATGAATCCCTTCTCCTTCAATTTGATATACTCCCACGCTGTTTATAACATCTTTTCCTACGCGTGCTAAATAACGTTCAATAAATTCTGACGAGAGCAAACGGACGGACATATGTGCACTAAAAGCTTCAACCCAAATTTTTTGACCATTTTTAAATAAAGCTACCGCACTATGAAGAGAATGGGTTTTTCCTGATAACTCACATAAACGTTGATGTGCTTCTTTAATATTTGTTGTTTTATGAAAAACTTGACCTTTCAAATCAAGAACTTGATCACAACCAATAACGAAAGCATCAGGAAAACGATCTGAAACATTTTTTGCTTTTGCGCTCGCAAGAAAACAGCTGAGTTCTTTAGGTGTTTTTTCTTTTGCTTTTTTTTCTACTTCTCTTTCATCAAAAGAAGCTCCTTCAATGGAAAAATTTAAACCTGCTTTTTTTAATAATTTTGCACGATAAAAACTAAGAGATGCTAATATTAACGTATCTGCGTTCATGAGAATTTTCTCTCATTTCCTTCACGAAATCGTGATAACAGTTCAAATATTGCAGCAGCAGTTTCTTCAATAGAACGTCTTGTGACATCAATAATAGGCCAACCAAAACGTTCGCAAATGCGTTTTGCATAGATTAATTCTTCAGCTATGTTGATACGATTTGTATAATTATCAAGAGCAAAACTTTCTCCCAAATCTCGATTTTGGCGGATATGTGAGATTCTTTCAGCTGAAGCAATTAAACCAATAATTAAAGAATTTTTTGCCTCTAAAAGGGATTCTGGCAAATCAATATTAGGAATAAGAGGAATATTAGCCGTTTTTATTCCGCGATTTGCTAAATAGATACTTGTTGGCGTTTTAGAGGTTCTTGAAATTCCCACAAGAATCACATCTGCTTCGGATAAGCTACTGGAAGACTGTCCATCATCATGCTCTATTGTAAAATCCAGTGCCTCAATACGGCGAAAATAATCCGCATTAAGATCATGTTGTGCGCTCGCACGTAAATGTGTTGGCATTCCAAGGTAAGACTGAAAAGCATTTAAAACAGGATGTAATATATCAATACAGGGAACTTTTATTTTTTTACACATTTTTTGAAGGAGAAGTTTAAATTCTTCATCAATCATTGTGTAAAGAACAATACCTGGTTCTTGTTGTATTTCATCAAGAGCTTTTTGTAACTGTATTCTATTACGAATCATAGGATAGATATGCTCTGTTGCCTGACTCATTGCATATTGCGATGCTACAGCTCTTCCAACAGAGATTAATGTTTCTCCCGTTGCATCAGAAAGCATGTGTAAATGAAAGAATTTTTTTTCTTTTGTCACAAAAATTTTAACTCCTTGTTAAGACATGTGTATATATCTTCACCATTTTTTATAAAACTAAAATTTAGGAAAAATTCTCCTTTTTTATGCACAAATTAAATGCTTGTGATAATTTAATCCCTCTTATAAAAAAAGAGGGGATAATATCTTTAAGATAGTGTTATTTTTATTCTTTTTTCACTTCCTTTTGTGGATAAAATTGAGGATAAATAATAATCCACACTAAACACAGTTATAAATAAGAATAATCCTTTCTTTAATATAAATTTATTAATATTAATTTCTGTAAAAATACTTTTGAATAGCGTTTCATTAATGCTATAAATTTAACTCACATTTTTGTTATTAAAATAATTAAATACTATTTGGATTTTATATTTTTTCAAGTTTTTCATATAATTACTTAATATTACAGGAATAAATTTCATATAAATGGTACTTGCAGATTAAAAAAATTGAGTGTAGAATATTTTTTTCTTAATAATATTTCACTCATAAATTTCCATAAATTATTTAGAACAATCTTCTCCATTACAAAGAGCATATTTCATGCAAAAAATGAAACTACAAGAACTTAAAAGCAAAAATCCCGTTGAGCTTGTTTCTTTTGCTGAAACATTAGAAGTTGAAAATGCCTCCCTTATGCGCAAACAAGAATTAATGTTTGCTATCTTGAAAAAACTTGCTCTACAAGACGTAGAAATTATAGGAGAGGGTGTTGTTGAAGTTTTACAAGACGGATTTGGATTCTTGAGATCTGCTGATGCTAATTATCTTCCTGGTCCTGATGATATTTATCTTTCACCTGCACAAATACAGTCGTTTTCTTTAAAGACAGGTGATACAATTGAGGGTCCTATACGCAGTCCAAAAGAGGGAGAACGTTATTTTGCTCTCCTTAAAATTAATACAATTAATTTTGAAAAACCTGAAAAGATTCGTTATAAAATTCACTTTGATAATCTTACTCCTCTTTATTCAAATGAACGTTTCCAAATGGAAATACAAGATCCTACAGAGAAAGATATGTCATCACGCGTGATTGATTTGATATCTCCATTGGGAAAAGGACAAAGAGGGTTAATTGTAGCTCCTCCTCGGACGGGAAAAACAGTTTTACTTCAAAATATTGCTCATTCTATTACCACTAATCATCCTGAATGTTATCTCATTGTTCTTTTAATAGATGAACGACCAGAAGAAGTTACTGATATGCAGCGTTCAGTGAAAGGAGAAGTGGTTTCTTCTACTTTTGATGAACCAGCAATACGTCACGTACAAGTGGCAGAAATGGTCATTGAAAAAGCCAAACGTCTCGTTGAATATGGGCGTGATGTTGTTATTCTTCTCGATTCTATTACACGTCTTGGGCGTGCATATAATACAGTTGTTCCTTCTTCGGGTAAAGTTTTAACAGGTGGTGTGGATGCAAATGCTCTCCAGCGTCCAAAACGTTTTTTTGGTGCAGCACGTAATATTGAAGAAGGCGGATCTTTAACCATTATTGCAACGGCTTTGATTGATACAGGAAGTCGTATGGATGAGGTTATTTTTGAAGAATTTAAAGGAACAGGTAATTCGGAAATTGTTCTTGATCGAAAAGTTGCTGATAAGCGTATTTTCCCTGCTATGGATATTTTAAAGTCAGGAACGCGTAAGGAAGAACTTCTGGTAGAACGACAAGATTTACATAAAATTTTTGTTCTTCGTCGTATTTTAGCATCTATGAATGTAACAGATGCAATTGAATTTTTGATTGATAAATTAAAGCAAACAAAAAACAATAGTGAATTTTTTGATTCAATGAATACGTAGAGTCATTAAAGTTTTTATTAGGATAAAACCTGTGGATACAATCTTTGCTGTTTCGAGTGGATTGTTACCTTCAGGGGTTGCAGTCATTCGGCTTTCTGGTCCTCATGTTGTAGATATAGTTAAAACGCTTTGTGGTCGTTTACCTAAAGCACGTTTTATGCATTATGGAAATCTTACTGCTCGTGATGGTAGTTTTTTAGATTCTGGTTTAACTGTTTTTTTTCCTGCTCCTCATAGTTTTACGGGGGAAGATTGTGCAGAATTCCATTTACATGGAGGAAAAGCCGTCGTTAATCGTTTTCTCGATGAATTATCGACATTTTCTGGATGCCGTATTGCAGAGGCAGGTGAATTTTCACGTCGCGCTTTTATGGAAGGAAAATTAGATCTTGTTCAAGCAGAAGGTCTTGCTGATTTAATAGAAGCAGAAACGGAAAGCCAACGGCGTTTAGCTGTTATGGGTACAAGTGGACATTTAACGACGCTTTATCGTGATTGGCGTCATAAGCTTATGAAGGCACGTGCTTTTATTGAGGCAGAACTTGATTTTGTTGATGAAGCAGATATTCCCAACGCAATATCTGATAAAGTTTGGAAAGATATTGAAGATCTTTGTACCTCTCTTCGAGAATATATTACTGAAGGAGAGCGTGCGAGTATTTTACGTGATGGATTAAAAATTGTTATTGCTGGTGCTCCTAATTCTGGAAAATCAAGCATTATGAATCGTCTTTCAGGAAGATCTGTTGCTATTGTAACGGAAGAAGCAGGAACAACCCGTGATGCTTTAGAAATGAGAATTATTCTTGGTGGTTTACCTATTTTTTTAACGGATACTGCTGGTTTTAGAAAAACAGAAAATAAAATAGAACAGATGGGAATAGAAGTTGCTAAACAGCATGTTATGGAAGCTGATTTGGTTATTTTGGTTTATGATATAGAAAATCCTAAGCAGGTTGATTTACCAGAAACATCGGCTGAAATATGGTGTGTTGGCAATAAGCTTGATCTTTATGAAAAAAATGATCAGCGTTGGTCTATACAATTTTCCGCATTAACTGGTTTAAATTTTGATTATTTTATAAAAGAACTTGAATCATTTTGTCATCATCGTGCTTCTGAAATTGGAAATATTGTTCCAGCACGTAAAAGACAACTTCAATTGTTAAAGGAGGCTGTTAAAGAGATTGAATTTTCTCTTAATTATCATTCTCTTGATCTCAGTTTACGTGCAGAACATCTCCGTTGTGCAAGTGATTTTCTTGGTAAAATTACAGGAGATATTGATGTTGAAGATTTGCTTGATATTATTTTTTCAGAATTTTGTGTTGGTAAATAATGATTCACGTGAAACATTGATTATTTCATAGACAGATTATAAAGATTATGTAATTTATATATTGTTTCACGTGAAACCTTAGAATATTTTCTACGGAATGAATTAAATGCAATCATATGATGTTGTTATTGTTGGTGGTGGTCATGCTGGCTGTGAGGCAGCTTCAGCTTCAGCGCGTGTAGGAGCCAAAACAGCGCTTGTTACACATAAAATATCAGCATTGGGAACAATGTCGTGTAATCCTGCTATTGGTGGACTTGGAAAAGGGCATCTAGTTCGTGAAATAGATGCATTAGATGGTCTCATGGGAAGAGCAGCAGATGCTGCTGGAATTCAGTTTAGACTACTTAATAGACATAAAGGACCGGCAGTAAGAGGACCACGAACACAGGCAGATAGACAACTTTATAAAAAAGAAATTCAAAAATTATTAAAAGAACAAGAAAATCTTACTCTTATTGAGGATGAAGTTATTGATCTGGTTGTTAAAGATAATTGTGTATCAGGTGTTATTTTAAAAAAACAAGGAACAATTTTTTCTGGTGCTGTTGTTTTAACAACAGGGACATTTTTAAATGGCTTTATTCATATTGGTAATAAAACATGGGCTGCTGGTCGTATGGGAGATCAGTCAAGTGTAAAACTTGCTGAACATTTGAAAAAATATCATATAAAATTTGGACGATTAAAAACAGGAACCCCTGCTCGTTTGAGTAAAAAAACAATTGCTTGGGAAGCTCTCCAAAAACAACAAGCAGATGAAAATCCCATACCCTTTTCTCTTTTAACAGAGAAAATTGAACAACCACAAATTGAATGTGCAATAACACGTACAAATGAGAAAACACATCAAATTATTCGCGATAATATTTATCGTTCTGCTTTATATTCTGGAAATATTGAAGGGTTAGGACCACGTTATTGTCCTTCTGTTGAAGATAAAATTGTGAAATTTGGAGAACGTGATGGACATCAGATCTTTCTAGAACCAGAAGGATTAAATGATGATACTGTTTATCCAAATGGTCTTTCTACTTCTCTTCCTGAAGATGTGCAAATTTCTCTATTGAAAACCATTGAAGGCTTGGAAAATGCTATAGTTTTGCAACCTGGTTATGCTATTGAATATGATTTTGTTAATCCACAACAATTAAAGAGAAGCTTAGAATTACGCTCTTTACCAGGTTTGTTCTTAGCAGGACAAATTAATGGTACAACAGGATATGAGGAAGCAGCAGCACAAGGACTTTTAGCTGGATTAAATGCTGCACGTAAAGTAGGTAAATTAGATGAAATACTTATAAGTCGATCTACGGCTTATATTGGTGTTATGGTTGATGATTTGGTTTCACGTGGTGTTTGTGAACCTTATAGGATGTTTACATCACGTGCCGAATTTCGTTTATCTTTACGATCTGATAATGCTGATACGCGTTTAACACCTTTGGCACAAAAATGGGGTATTGTGAGTAAAATACGTTGGGAATGTTATCAGAAAAAACAACAACGGCTTGATCAAGCACGATCAATATGTCAAAATATTTTTTTTACACCTAATGAAGCTTCTGCTCATGGATTACATGTTAATCATGATGGAATTCGGCGTTCGGCTTATGATTTTCTTGCTTATCCTCATATGACCTTAGAGCGTCTTTCAGATTTTTGGCCACAATTACAAAAAATTGATTCTAAAACAGCAGAATCTTTAGAAATTGAAGCACGATATGCGGTTTATTTAGATAAACAAGCACAAGATATTGCTTCTCTTCAGAGAGATGAGCGTTTAGAAATTCCTTCTTCTCTTGATATTCAGGCAATTTCAGGTCTTTCAAATGAACTTAAATCAAAAATTAAAGAAGTATCGCCGCGTTCAATTGCTGATGCACAAAAAATTGATGGCATGACACCCGCTGCGTTATCTCTTATTATTACATATATTCAACGTCAACGACGTGAAAAGGCTAAAACAGCTTAATGGATTTTTCTATAGAAAAAAAATATCAACAATTATTAAATATTGTTCCTTCTGTTTCACGTGAAACAATGGAAAATTTAATTCAGTTTGAGTCTTTAATACTTCAATGGAATGCGCATATTAATTTGATATCTGCTACAACAATACCAGATCTATGGACACGACATATTTTAGATTCAGCACAAATTTTTCCTTTGTATGCTCATTCTTTACATTGGTGTGATTTAGGATCAGGAGGAGGTTTTCCTGCAATTGTGATTGCTATCTTTTTGAAAGAAAAAAAAGAAGGACATATTAATCTTGTTGAAAGTAATGGCAAAAAAGTTGCTTTTTTGCGAACAATTATTGCTCAACTTAATCTTCCAGCAACGGTTTATCACGCTAGGATTGAAGATATATATCAAAAAATTCCCATGTCTGATATTATAACGGCACGGGGATTAGCGCCGCTTAATACTCTTTTACAACTTATTTTTCCTTTATTAACAGAAAAAACTATAGCTCTTTTGCAAAAAGGTCGGGATTACGCTACAGAAATAAAAAATGCCTCTGCCAATTGGCACTTTGATCTGTTAAAACATAAAAGTAAAGTTGATGAAAATTCTGTTATTTTGGAAATTTCTCATATTCGATCATATAGAGGGTAGAGCAAAATGAGCGAAACACGAATTATCGCTATTGCAAACCAAAAGGGTGGAGTCGGAAAAACAACCACAGCAATTAATCTTGCAACAGCTTTAGCAGCCATTGGTGAAAATGTTCTTATTATGGATGTTGATCCACAAGGTAATGCAAGTACTGGTTTGGGGATTGATCGTAATAGCCGTCCTTTATCGTCTTATGATGTTTTGGTTTCGGGCGTTTCAATTACACAGGCGGCTTTAAAAACAGCTGTACCCAATCTTTATATAGTTCCCTCTACACTTGATCTCTTAGGTGTGGAAATGGAAATTTCTTCATCAAAAGATCGCATACAACGCTTACGTAAAGCTCTCTATGATGATCCGGAAATGGAAAAAAAATTCAATTATATTTTAATTGATTGTCCTCCCTCCCTTAATCTTTTAACACTTAATGCTATGGGGGCCGCGGATTCTGTTTTGGTACCTATGCAGTGTGAATTTTTAGCACTTGAAGGTTTAAGTCAATTACTTGAAACAGTAAAACAAGTGCGATCCGTACTTAATCCATCTTTAGAAATCCAAGGTATTGTTCTAACAATGTATGATGGACGTAATAACCTTTCAAATCAAGTTGTTGAAGATGTACGTTCTTTTATGGGAGATAAAGTTTATCGTACTGTTATTCCACGAAATGTAAGAGTATCAGAAGCACCTTCTTTTGGAAAACCTGTATTGCTTTATGATCTCAAATGTGCTGGAAGCCAAGCTTATTTGCGTCTAGCATCAGAAATGATACAACGTGAAAAACAAGCACGCGCTGCTGCTTAAAAATATAAAAAAATAATCTAAAAATTCAAAGAGAAAAATTATGAATGATGATCTCTCAAAAAAAAGACTAGGACGTGGATTAGCTGCATTGATTGGAGATATCAATTTAAACAACAATATTGCACGTTCATCAAGCTTTGATAAATTAAATGAATCCGGTAGTATTTCTGAGCGATTTATTTCTATTGAATCTATTTCATGTAATCCTCACAATCCTCGGCGTCATTTTACTGAAACAGAGCTTGATAATTTGGCACAATCAATTCGTCAACACGGTGTGGTTCAACCGGTTATTGTAAGGCCTTTAAGAGATCATCCTCATCGGTTTGAATTGATTGCGGGTGAACGGCGCTGGCGTGCAGCACAACGTGCGAATTTAAGTCAATTACCCGTTATTATTCGTGATGTGGACGATAAAACCGCTTTGGAATTGGCTATTATTGAAAATGTTCAGCGGGCAGATCTTAATCCTATCGAAGAAGCAAAAGGATATGAGATGCTTTTGAATGAGCATGATTATACACAAGTAGATTTAGCACAAATTATTGGAAAAAGTCGTAGTCATGTTGCAAATACGCTTCGTTTATTAAAACTTCCAGAAAGAGTACAACAATTCTTAACGGATGGACAACTTTCTGCTGGTCATGCACGTTGTCTTATAACCGTTGATGATCCACAAAATTTAGCTGAGAAAATTATTCGTGAAGGGCTTTCAGTACGTCAAACAGAAATACTTGCATATGAGAAAGCCAATCCTAAAACTAAAAAGCGTACCAATACGGAAAAAGATGCTGAAACAAAATCTTTAGAAAAATTACTTGCAGATGTGATAGGAATGAAAGTTATTATTCGGCATGGTAAAAAAGGTGGCGATTTAAAAATACATTACTCTTCATTAGAACAATTAGATGAAATTTGTCGGCGTTTACAAAGTTAATCAATTGTTATAAAAAGATTTTTAACAGTTATCTCTTAAAATTTGGATTATTCTATACATATGTTCTTTAACAAATTCTAGATTTCTTGAAGGTAAAGAGTTTTTTTCATAAGTATAATTTTCCTCATCAGTAAGTACATATAATGTTGCTTTAAGTGCTAGGTGAGCAACAACAAAATCTTTTGGTGTGATATTATTTTCTTTTAAAATATTCACAAGTTTTGGATTATTAGAAATATAGGCAGCATATTTTTCAATATGATCATCATAAGTATTGATATCACTTTTTGTATTTGTTTGTTCTGGTTCTGAAGCTAAATTTCTACATTCTTCTTTGATTTTTTCCAGCTTTAAAAGAATATTTTCTGTTAAGGGATAATTTGCAATGAAAGGTGGTATAAAAGAAGGATCATCTATTTCTTGTTTTTTTTCTTGAGCGTATGATACAAAAGGAAAAATGAAGAAAAAACACAATAGAAGTTTAAACATGACTAAAAATTATCCTTTCTTTTTTGAATTTCAATAAATACTTTTCCGTCTGTTATTCTTTATTTTTAGAAAAACATTTGTAAATATAATCGAAATAAAAACAATTATTAGGAATGATAAAAATACGGTGATTTTTTAATGCACTGACTTCTTTATTAGATTAAAGGGGTGATATTTTCTAACATTTCATAACTGATTAGTTGCTCAAAATGAGTTTTTCACAGCTATCTAAAAGAATTGTTGCTTTGTAAAAATGTTTTTTAACAAATTCAAGATTGTTTAGAAATATAGTATTTTTCTCAGTAGAATATTCCTTTTCAGGTGCAAATATGAGAAGCGCGGATATTTCTTTAAGTACTAAGTTTCCAGCAGCAAAATCTTCTGGTTTGATATTATTTTTTTTAAAAATATTCATAAGTTTTGGTTTACTAGAAATATAGGTAGTGTAGTTTTCAATATTAGAGTGGATACTAGAATCATAAGTGATAAGATCATTTTTTGTTTCTGGAAGTAAATTTTCACATTCTTTTTCAATTTTTTCCAGTTTTAAAAAAAGATCTTCTGTTAAGGGATAATTTGCAATGAGAGGGGATATAAGAGAAGAATTATCTGTTTCCTTTTCCTCTGCTCTTGTTAGTTGAATATGTATCACGAAAAGAAAAAGGAGAAACAAACGTAATACGAACTTAAGCATGGTTAAAAATTATCCTTTCTTCTTCGAATTTCAGCAAAAACTTCTTCATCTGTTTCTTCTTCCATTACAAGGTTCCTTCGCAACACACTATCATCCCAGCGGAGAAAGGGATTGGTGGCTTTTTCTTGCCCTAAAGTGACAGGTAAAGTCATAGCGTTTTTTGCACGTAGCAAAAAAACTTCCTCTATTCTTTGGTGGAGTTTTTTATTATGTGGGTCAATTGTTAGTGCGAAAAGAGCGTTATTTTTTGTATATTCATGTCCACAATAGAGAAGTGTTTCATCAGGAAGTTTACGAAGTTTTTTTAAAGAATTTAACATTTGTGCAGGTGTTCCTTCGAAAAGACGTCCACAGCCCAATGAAAAAAGTGTATCTCCAGCAAAGAGTAAACTCTTCTCAGGAAAATAGTAAGATAATGCGCCTAAAGTATGACCAGGTGTTGAAAGAGCTAAAAGCAGGTGTGTGCCAAAAGAAAAACTTTCATCAGGTTGAAGTGTTTGATCAAGATAATTGATCTTTTCTTTTTCTGCTTCTGGCCCGATAACCATAGCGTTGTAAACTTGTTTTAATTCTGATAGGGCTTCTACATGGTCGTGATGATGATGAGTTACAAAAATAGTGTTAAGTGTCCAATTGTGGCGCTTTAAGGCGTTATGAATAGCTCCACCTTCAGGAGCATCTATTGCAGCTGTCATACCACTTTTTTCATCATGAATGAGTATACCAAAATTGTCTTCTCGACAAATAAACTGTTCAATCAACATATTTTTTCTCCCGAACAGTGTTTGGCGATGAATCTATAAAATAATCGGTAGTGGTGATTTTTTTAAGAATCAGATTTGTCCTCTTCTGTAAAAAGTCCTTTTGAATGTTTTATAATTATAGGCATTTGGGTAAGCATGAAAAGGACTGTTATAGGCATGACGCCAAATACTTTGAAACTTGTCCAGAAATTATCGCTAAAATTACGCCAAATTATTTCATTCAAAAGGGCAAGAAAAATGAAAAAAAACGCCCAACGATAGGTAAGTTTTTGCCAACCTAAATCATCAAGTTTTAAGGTAGAATCAAGAGCATAACGTAAAAGTGGTTTTTTAAAAAACATCCCACCAAAAAGTATAAAAGCAAATAAGCTATTAATGATTGTCGGTTTCATTTTTATGAAAGTTTCATTATGAAGCCAGAGAGTTAGAAAGCCAAAAACTAAAACAAATATTCCCGAAATAAGAGGCATAATAGGAATTTGTCTTGCAAGGATCCATGATAAGCTTAGGGAAATAATTATCGCTACCATGAAAATAGCTGTTGCAGGGAAAATAGATTTGTTAAAATTTTGAAAAAATCCAATGTTTTTTATCAGCCATTCTCCCTTATAATTGGCAAAAAAGAAGGCAACCAATGGACCCATTTCCAAAAGAAACTTAAGTGTTGGTGAGAGAGATTTTTTTTTATTGTTATTCATTTTTTTTTCAGAATTATTGTGTAAATTAGGATTAGATAAAGGCTGTTTCATGCATGTTTTCCTGCGATAGTTTCGGCAAAGTCAGAAGCAGAAAAGGGTTGAAGGTCTTCAATATCTTCTCCTATACCGATAAAATAAACGGGTAATTTATATTTTGCTGCGATAGCGACAAGAATTCCTCCTCGTGCAGTCCCATCTAGCTTTGTCATGACTAAACCATTAACACCAGCAATATCGCGGAAAATATCTACTTGGTTGAGTGCATTTTGTCCGGTTGTTGCATCAAGCGTTTGAAGGATTGTATGGGGTGCTTGGGGGGTATGTTTTTTTAAAACACGAATAATTTTTGCTAATTCATCCATCAATTCAGATTTATTTTGTAAACGCCCTGCTGTATCAATAATTAATACATCACTGTTTGTTTTTTTTGCTTTTTCATAAGCATCAAATGCTAAGCTGGCGGCATCTGCACCCAATTTTGTTGAAATAACAGGAGAATTGGTACGTTCACCCCAGATGTGTAGTTGCTCAATAGCTGCGGCTCGGAAAGTATCACCAGCTGCCAGCATAACTTTTAATCCCCCTTCTGTTAATTTTGCTGAAAGTTTTCCAATAGTTGTCGTTTTTCCAGTGCCATTTACACCTACCAGCAAAATAACATGCGGTTTATGGCTGAGATCAAGTTCCAATGGTATTGCAACAGGTTCCAGAACTTTTTTGACCTCATCCGCTACAATAGTATGAATATCATCTGGGGAGAGGTCTTTTCCGTAACGACTGGAAGCTAAAGTATTTGTGATGCGTGTTGCCGTCTCTACACCTATGTCAGCTTGGATAAGAATATCTTCGAGCTCTTGCAATGTGTCTTCATCAAGTTTTCTTTTAACAAAGAGATCGCTAATTGATCCGCTTAAGCGTTGTGAAGAAAGGGATAGACCTTTTTTAAGGCGCCCAAACCACGCTGTCTTTTTTTGTTCAACAGAAGGTTCAGATAAAATTTCTTCATTCTTTTTTTCACGGATGTTGTCTGTGACAATAATTTTACCGGAAAAAGGAATTTTATCAGAACGGGATTCTAGAAATGGAGATTTTTCATCATATTTTGTAAGTATTGACTCTGGATTTTTTGTTTGTTCTTCTTTTTCTGTGTCTATAGAAACTTGGTTATTTTTTGTCTTTTCATTTTTGTCTTTATTTTCTTCTATTATATCGCTTTTATCAGGAATAGAAATCTGTTGTTCAATTTCTTGCTCTTGAGATTTGTTAAAAGAGAATATTTTTTTAATAAAAGATTTCGTCATAAGAATTTTCCTGCTCAAGCAGCGTTTAATTTTGGAAGGACAGCAATCAATTTATCGCCATCATGATCAACGATAAGGGCTTGAACAATTGTTCCTGCTTTTGCACCTTTAACCTGTACAAGGGTATAATCTTCTGTTCGTCCGATTTCATCTTTTTCAACGAGAATTGTTTGTAGACTGTTTTGTAAATGAGCAAGATGCTTTTGGTAAGCCATCTCACCTGCTTTACGCAATTTTTCAGCACGCATCTTAACTATTTTACGGTTGATTTGTGGCATACGTGCGGCAGGTGTTCCTTCTCTTGGACTAAAGGGGAAGACATGGAGATGGGTTAAATTACAATCTTTGATTAAAACAAGACTGTTTTGAAACATCTCTTCTGTTTCTGTAGGAAAACCAGCAATTAAGTCAGCACCATACACCATTGTAGGACGTTTGGCACGCAACTCTTGGCAAAATTGAATGGCATGTTCGCGCAGATGACGCCGTTTCATCCGTTTTAAAATCATATTATCACCTGCTTGCAAAGATAAATGCAAATGGGGCATGATTCTTGTTTCATAAGCTAAAAGATTGATGAGTTCTTCGTCTGCTTCAATAGAGTCAATAGATGAGAGGCGTAATCGCGTTAAGTCAGGAACATGATGCAAAATTGCTGAAGTTAATTTTCCTAGAGTAGCTTTTCCAGGAAGGTCGTGGCCATAACTTGTAAGGTCAACACCTGTAAGGACCACCTCTTGGATACCCCCACCTATCAGCTTTTTAATTTGTTCTATGACAGCACCCATGGGAACTGAACGAGATGGTCCTCGTCCATAAGGAATAATGCAAAATGTACAGCGATGATCACATCCGTTTTGTACCTGTACAAAAGCGCGGGTGCGCTCTTGCATTGCACTGACCATATGTGGGGCAATTTTTTGTACTTCCATAATGTCATTGATACGCACCTTTTCAGAATGATTAATACCAAAATCAGGAAGTTGACGATAAGAATGGGCGTGAAGTTTATCTTCGTTTCCTAAAACGAGATCCACTTCTGTCATTGAGGCAAAATTTTGTGCTTCTGTTTGGGCTGCACACCCTGTTACAATGATACGCGCATGAGGATTTTCACGTCGTGCTTTGCGGATAGCTTGTTTTGCTTGTCGTACGGCTTCGGCAGTGACAGCACAAGTATTAAAGATAATAGCACCATCTTTAAGTTGATCTAGCCCTGAAGAAGTACTTTCTTTGCGAATGATTTCCGATTCGTAGCTGTTAAGTCGACAACCAAAAGTTACAATTTCTATTGCCATCAGGAGTGATCCTTTTTGTAGGACCCTGTTAAAGGGCTTAAAAAACCACTAAATTGATATTTTATTGGTCCTGTCATAATAATGTGATCGTCTTCTCGGTAAAAAATATTAAGTGTTCCCTTTGGTAAGTTCACATCAATATGGCGCTCTGTAAGTCCACGACGATAAGCAGCCACTGCACTTGCACAAGCAGCACTCCCACATGCTTGTGTTAATCCTGCTCCTCGCTCCCATGTACGTAAATTTAGACTTTTCTTTGACGTTATGCAAGCAATGGAAATATTGCACCGTTCGGGAAACAGGGGATCATGTTCAAGGTTTGGCCCATATTCCTCTAATGGAATATGTTGAATATCATTTCCAACAAAAAAGATAGCATGGAGATTGCCAATGGATATGAGACAAGCGTCTTTTAGGGGACCAGCCGTAATTTCTACGTGATTGGTATCAACTATTTCACGTGAAACAGGCATCTCTTTTGCATTGAAATTTGGGCATCCCATATCAACAGAAATGAGATTGTCGGTTTGGTATTTCCCTTCAATAATTCCAGCGGGAGTTTCTAAATGAAATTTTTCACCAAAATTGTGATCTTTAAGCCATGCGATGACACAGCGGGTACCATTGCCACAAGCTTTAGCCATTGATCCGTCGGCATTCCATATTTCGATGCGGAAGTTGGCTTTTTTCTGGGTTGGTGTGTGGATAGCCATGATTTGATCAAAATGCATTTCAGGATCTGCTGACAAAGCAAGGATTGCTTTTGGTGTAAGAGCATGAGTGCTTTCACGCATATCAACAACAATAATTTGATTTCCAAGACCGTCCATTTTGCTAAATGGCGTTTTCATGAAACTTCTCTATTTCTAATGATTACTTATAAAAGAGATATATGGCTGAAAATATTATAAATTTCCAGTGTTTAATAAATATAAAATTTGGTACATAAGTTATTTCGTTTAAAATAAGTGATTTTAACCTGTTTTTTTTAATTTGTTAATTTATCTTTGTAACTATAACAAATATTCGCTTAATTTTTTTGTGAACTTATTTATTGTCGTGGGAGAGAGTACAGACATGGCGTTTTCAAGAGTTTCGTTTTTCGTTGCACTATCAACTGTAATGTTTTTAGGGGGATGTTCAACAACACGGTTTGATGGTAATGACGATAATAACGCATTAGAAGTTTTTTATCCATCTCAACAAATGACAATATTGGAAGCGTCTGATCTGTCGTCTCCTTCTTCGTCGATATCTGAAGACGCAAACGCTTCGGTGTATGAAAAAGGAGATTCTCAGAGCGATGGACGAATGGCTAGTCTCGAATTGCCAAGCAGTGCCACTGATTTATTTCCTGCAAGTATTGCTGGGGTATGGAATCTTTCTATGGGAGGAAAAGTTTGCCGGATTGCAACTCCACAAACAAAGTTTGGAAAAGGGTACCGTGCTGGTCCTTTACACTGTCCAGGAATTGCTTCCCAAGTGAGGTCGTGGGACGTTAAAGGAAAAAGATTATATTTTTATAATAACTCTGGACGTGTTATCCTCGTTCTTTATTCTTCAAATGTTGATCGTTTTGAGGGACGTACACTTGATGATCATCCCGTTGTTTTAAGTCGTTAAATCATTTTTGACCGTTTATGACAAGCTAAGCTAGACGGACAGATTCGTGAAAAGTATTAGTATTTTTCATTGAGATCGGTTTGAAAAAGGTTTTTTGGATGCTTCTCGTTTCAACACGTTATAAGGAGCTTGTCGCTAAAGGAGAGGTTTGTTTTGATCCCGCTCAATTAGCTATAACAGAATATTTTGATCATTTATTAAAAAAAATTACGGAACAAAATATCTCTCGTCCTTGGACTTGGATATTTTGCTCTCTCTTTAATAGAATATTTAAAAGGAAAAAACAAAATATTTCTTGTGTTGTAAAACAAGGAGATGAAACAGGTTTTTTTCAGGGACTGTATATTTATGGTGAAGTAGGACGGGGCAAAACCATGCTGATGGATTTGTTCTTTTCTTGTTTGCCTAAAGGTCATAAAAAGCGTGCCCATTTTAATGATTTTATGGCTGATGTGCATGAGCGTATTAATTTTTATCGTCAAGCATCTGGGTGTGCAAAATTTAAACAAGATAATCCTATTTTAGCTGTTGCTGAGGATCTTGCACGAGAAGCAAAAATACTTTGTTTTGATGAGTTTAGTGTAACAGATATTGCTGATGCTATGGTATTGGGGCGGCTTATTTCTGCTTTGTTTGATAAAGGAATTTTCTTTATTGCAACCTCAAATGTGGCGCCGGATAACCTTTATTGTAACGGTTTAAATCGTGAACTCTTTTTGCCTTTTATTCAAGTTTTGAAAGCATATGTTCGCGTTGTTAATCTTGATGCAAAAACAGATTATCGCCTTGAAAAATCAAATCTACAACAGGTGTATGTGTCGCCGTTGGGGGTCCCGGCAAATGAATATATGGATCAAGCATGGGCACTTGTATTGCAAGGACATAAGGAGACATCTGATGAGCTTTCTATAAAAGGGCGCCTTATTCCTATTCCGCGCTTTGGTGCAGGATGTGCTCGTTTTGATTATGGGGATTTATGTGCAAAGCCTTTGGCCGCGGCTGAATATTTGTTATTAGGAGAGCGTTATCATACGATTTTTATTGATAATGTACCGGTCATGGATGATACATGTCGCAATGAAACAAAACGGTTTATTTTGCTTATTGATATTCTTTATGAGCGCCACATACGGTTGTTTATGTCGGCTGCGGCAGGGGTAGGGGATTTGTATAAAGGGCATGCGCAGATTACGGAAACATTTGAATTTAAAAGAACACAATCACGTCTTTTCGAAATGCAAAGCTACGATTATTTAAAACTTTGGGAAGAACATTTTCTTTTGAAGAAGAAGCATTGATTATACTTTTACCTTTACGTAAACTGTAAAAACAATAACTTTTTGAAATTAAAGAAATATAATAATTCTGTTGTATTTTTTTTAAATTCACTTTATCGATACATCGTGATAATTTTCTAATAGTTGTTTCAGCGGAGGGTTGTTGTTTCTGTAAAGAGAGAAATTTGTAAATTTCATTTCTTTACTCCTTTTTATGATATTGTTTGAATATGGTTGAAGTCAAAAATATTCAGTATACGGACGCTGATGGGTGTGCGCTGAATTATCTAAAAGTTAGGAAAAAATAAAATGGCACGGAAAAAAATAGCTCTCATTGGTTCAGGTATGATTGGTGGTACTTTAGCACATATTATTGGGCTTAAAGAGCTTGCTGATGTGGTCTTATTTGATATTGCAGAAGGTGTGCCACAAGGTAAGGCTCTAGATATCGCCGAATCTTCTCCTGTTGATGGTTTTGATATCAGTCTAAAAGGTGCTAATGCTTATGAAACAATTGAAGGTGCTGATGTTGTTATTGTAACAGCAGGCGTTGCGCGAAAACCTGGTATGAGCCGTGATGAACTTTTGGGCATTAATTTAAAGGTTATGGAACAAGTTGGAGCTGGAATTAAAAAATACGCTTCTTCGGCGTTTGTTATTTGTATTACTAATCCCCTTGATGCGATGGTGTGGGCTTTGCAGAAATTTTCAGGTCTCCCTACACATAAAGTGGTTGGTATGGCAGGTGTTCTTGATTCAGCGCGTTTTCGTCATTTCTTATCTGAGGAATTTAAGGTCTCTATTAAAGATGTGACAGCGTTTGTTTTAGGGGGCCACGGTGATACAATGGTTCCTCTCGTGCGTTATTCAACGGTTGGTGGTATTTCTTTGCCTGATCTTGTAAAGATGGGCTGGACAACACAGGAAAGAATTGATCAAATTATCCAGCGTACCCGCGATGGTGGTGCAGAAATTATTGGTTTGTTAAAAACAGGTTCTGCTTATTATGCACCAGCAGCTTCTGCTGTTTCTATGGCTGAGGCTTATCTAAAGGACACTAAGCGTGTTGTGCCTGTTGCAGCTTATCTTTCAGGAGAATATGGGGTTAATGATACTTACGTTGGTGTTCCTGTTGTACTTGGTGCAGGTGGTGTTGAACGAGTCATTGAAATTGATCTTGATAAAGAAGAAAGAGGTGCTTTTGATCATTCAGTAAATGCGGTTAAAAAGCTTTGTGAAGCTTGTATTGCTCTTGTACCTAGTCTCAAGTAAATTGAACAAGGTTTAATTCATTAAAATAAGTATTTAGAATATTAAAACTTTAGGATTAATAAGATCCATGATCCATAAAAGAAAAGGACAAATGCATGAATATCCATGAGTATCAGGCCAAACGTCTGCTTCATGAATATGGAGCACCAATTGCAAATGGTGTCGCTGTTTATTCTGTAGAGCAAGCGGAAAAATGGGCGGAAAAATTGCCCGGACCTCTCTATGTGGTTAAAAGTCAGATACACGCTGGTGGTCGTGGTAAGGGTAAGTTTAAAGAACTTGATCCTGATGCAAAGGGTGGTGTTCGGCTTGCACAATCTGTTGAAGAAGTTGTTGCAAATGTTCAAGAAATGCTTGGAAAAACTTTGGTAACCAAACAAACTGGTCCAGAGGGTAAGCAGGTCAACCGCCTTTATATTGAAGACGGTGCCGATATTGAACGGGAGCTTTATCTTTCACTTTTGGTTGATCGTAGCATTGGTCGAATTGCTTTTGTTGTTTCAACAGAAGGTGGAATGGATATTGAAACGGTTGCTGAAGAGACACCAGAAAAAATATTCACGCTTCCCATTGATGCTGGAGAGGGTGTTACTTCTGCTGATTGTGCAAGACTTTGTGATGCGTTGAAACTACAAAGTAGTGCGCGAGAAGATGGTGAAAAGCTTTTTCCGATTCTCTATAAGGCATTTTGTGAAAAAGATATGAGCCTTTTAGAAATCAATCCACTTATTGTGATGAAAGATGGTCGTTTGCGTGTTCTTGATGCGAAAGTTTCTTTTGATAATAATGCTCTGTTTCGTCATCCAGATATTTTAGAATTACGCGATCTTTCAGAGGAAGATCCAAAGGAAATAGAAGCATCAAAGCATGATCTTGCTTATGTTGCTCTTGAGGGTACGATTGGTTGCATGGTTAATGGTGCTGGGCTTGCTATGGCAACAATGGATATCATTAAGCTTTATGGAGCAGAGCCAGCGAATTTTTTGGATGTTGGTGGTGGAGCATCAAAAGAAAAGGTGACAGCTGCTTTTAAGATTATTACGGCCGATCCAAATGTTAAGGGCATTTTGGTTAACATTTTTGGTGGTATTATGCGTTGTGATGTCATTGCTGAAGGTGTGGTTGCTGCTGTTCGTGAGGTTGGTTTAAAAGTTCCCTTGGTTGTTCGTCTTGAAGGCACTAATGTTGAGCAGGGTAAAGCAATTATTAATGAGAGTGGTTTGAATGTTATTCCTGCTGATGATTTAGATGATGCTGCCCAAAAAATTGTTGCAGCCGTGAAGGGAGCTTAAGCTATGTCGATTCTTGTGAATAAAGAGACAAAAGTTCTAGTTCAAGGGCTTACAGGAAAAACAGGAACATTTCATACAGAACAGGCGCTTGCTTATCATGGTACGCAAATGGTTGGTGGCGTTAATCCTAAAAAGGGTGGAGAAACATGGGAAGGTTCAAAAGGTGAAACTCTTCCTATCTTTGCTAATGTTGCAGAAGCAAAAGAAAAAACAGGCGCGGATGCTTCCGTTATTTATGTTCCTCCTGCAGGGGCTGCGGCAGCTATTATAGAGGCTATTGAAGCTGAAATTCGTTTAATTATCTGTATTACGGAAGGTATTCCCGTTATGGATATGGTTAAAGTGAAGGCGCGATTAGAAAACTCAAAGTCTCGTCTTATTGGTCCTAATTGTCCCGGTATTCTTACACCAAATGAATGTAAAATTGGTATTATGCCTGGTTCTATTTTTAGAAAAGGTTCTGTTGGGGTTGTCTCGAGGTCGGGAACTTTAACTTATGAAGCCGTTTTTCAGACGAGTCAGGAAGGTCTCGGACAAACAACTGCTATAGGGATTGGTGGTGATCCTGTTAAGGGTACTGAATTTATTGATGTGTTGGAAATGTTTTTAGCAGATGATGAAACTCAGTCTATTGTTATGATTGGTGAGATTGGTGGTTCTGCTGAAGAAGAAGCAGCACAGTTTCTGCAAGATGAAGCAAGAAAAGGTCGAAAAAAGCCAGTTGTTGGCTTTATTGCTGGCCGTACGGCTCCTCCAGGACGTACAATGGGACATGCCGGTGCTGTTATTTCTGGTGGTAAGGGTGGAGCAGAAGATAAAATTGCAGCAATGGAATCAGCAGGGATTCGTGTGTCTTCTTCACCATCACAGATAGGTAAGACTTTGATGTCAGTTTTGAAAGGCTAAAAGAAAGTTTCACCTGAATAAGCAAAGGTTCTTAGATTCAGGTGAAAAAACTTGAGTATAAAAAGGTAAAACTTTTTTGAATGTTCAAATCACTGCTTGTTTGTAAGCATTTAAAGGTCAAAAGAGATATAAGGAGACGGAATAGATGTTCCGGAGAGGTATATGGCAAGGCAGGACGAAATAAATAGCCTTTTTGCACAGACATCATTTCTTTATGGTGGGAATGCGGATTATATAGATCAACTTTATGCTCAATATGAAAAAGATCCTACCAGTGTTGATTCACAGTGGCGTGCTTTTTTTGAAGGACTTCATGATAATAAAGAAGATGTTCTTAAAAATGCTGAAGGAGCAACATGGCAGCGTGATCATTGGCCATTAAAAGCAGAGGGTGAATTGGTTTCTGCTCTTGATGGTGATTGGTCTTCTCTTGAAAAATATCTTGGCGATAAATTAAAGGAAAAAGCAATAACAGGTGCTGCACAAAAGGGGAAAACTTCCAGTAAACAAGATATTATTCGTGCAACACGTGATTCCGTTCATGCAATTATGATGATTCGTGCGTTTCGAGAACGGGGACATCTTCATGCGCAGCTTGACCCTCTTCAATTGGCCGAAAAACAAGAAGATTATAAGGAACTTTCTCCAGAAGCTTATGGTTTTACTCCAGCTGATTACGAGCGTCCCATTTTTATTGATAATGTTTTAGGATTGGAATATGCAACTATTCCGCAAATGCTTGAGATTCTCAATCGGACCTATTGTTCAACAATCGGTGTGGAATATATGCATGTTTCTGATCCAGTTCAGAAAGCATGGCTTCAAGAACGCATTGAAGGGCGAGATAAAAAAAATTCTTTCACACAACAAGACAAGAAAGCTATTCTGAATAAGCTTATTCAGGCAGAGGGATTCGAACAGTTTTTAGACACTAAATATAAAGGTACAAAGCGTTTTGGACTCGATGGTGGTGAGGCGCTGATTCCCGCTCTTGAACAAATTATCAAATGTGGTAGTGCTTTGGGGGTGCAGGAAGTTATTTTAGGAATGGCACATCGTGGTCGTTTAAATGTTCTTTCACAAGTTCTTGCCAAACCGCATAGGGCTATCTTTCATGAATTCAAAGGGGGATCTTATAAGCCTGATGATGTGGAGGGATCCGGTGATGTCAAATATCATTTGGGAACTACCGCTGATCTGGACTTTGATGGTAAAAAAGTTCACTTATCGCTGTTGGCTAATCCATCTCATCTTGAGATTGTTGATCCGGTTGTTATGGGGAAAGCACGTGCTAAACAAGATCAACTTATGGGACCTGCGCATACTGATTTACTCCCATTAAGTGAGCGTTCAAAAGTGATGCCATTGCTTATTCATGGTGATGCTGCTTTTGCAGGACAAGGCGTTATCCAAGAAACTTTTGGTCTTTCAGGTCTTAAAGGTTATCGTGTTGCAGGCTCACTTCATGTTATTATCAATAACCAGATTGGTTTTACAACATCTCCACGTTTTTCACGTTCTTCGCCTTATCCATCAGATGTCGCAAAAATGATTGATGCACCAATTTTCCATGTGAATGGTGATGATCCTGAGGCGGTTGTTTTTGTTGCCAAAATAGCAACAGAGTTTCGCCAAATTTTCCATAAACCAGTGGTTATTGATATGTTTTGTTATCGCCGTTATGGGCATAATGAAGGTGATGAACCTTCCTTTACGCAGCCGCTTATGTATAAAGCAATTCGTAATCATAAAACAACACTTCAACTTTATAGTGACCAATTGGTAGCAGAAGGAATGATTTCTTCAGAAGAGATTGAGCAACAAAAAAAATTATGGCGCGATAAGCTTGAAGGTGAACTTGAAGCGAGTGCTTCTTATAAGCCTAATAAGGCTGATTGGCTTGATGGAAGCTGGACGGGACTCAAAGCTTTTAGTAGTTCTGATGAGCAGCATTCTAGAGCAACCGGTGTTGAATTAAAAACTTTAAAGGAAATTGGTCAGAAAATTGTTGAAATTCCGGCGAATTTTCACGTTCACAAAACCATTCAACGTTTTTTAAATAATCGTGCTAAAATTTTTGAAACCGGTGAGGGTGTTGACTGGGCAACCGCTGAAGCTTTAGCTTTTGGTTCACTTTGTTTGGAAGGTGCACCGGTTCGTCTTTCCGGTGAAGATGTTGAGCGGGGAACTTTTTCACAACGTCATTCCGTTCTTTATGACCAAGAAAATGAGGCGCGTTATATTCCTTTGAATCATTTACAAAAGGGGCAAGCGCTTTATGACGTTGTTAATTCTATGCTTTCTGAAGAAGCTGTTCTTGGTTTTGAATATGGATATTCTCTTGCTGAACCACGAGGATTAACACTTTGGGAAGCACAATTTGGTGATTTCTCTAATGGTGCACAGGTCATTTTTGATCAATTTATTTCATCCGCAGAGCGTAAGTGGCTTCGTATGTCTGGTCTTGTGTGTTTATTGCCTCATGGTTTTGAAGGGCAAGGGCCGGAGCATTCTTCTGCACGTTTAGAACGATTTCTTCAACTTTGTGCGGAAGATAATATGCAGGTTGCTAATTGTACAACCCCTGCAAATTATTTTCATATTTTGCGTCGACAAATTAAGCGTGATTTCCGTAAGCCATTGATTTTGATGACACCGAAATCACTCTTACGTCATAAGCGAGCGGTTTCTCTTCTCAATGAAATGGGGCCAGAAACAAGTTTCTGTCGTGTGTTGCTTGATGATGCAGAATGTCTCAAAGATTCTGTCATTAAGTTGCAAAAAGATAATAAAATTCGCCGTGTCGTTCTTTGTACTGGTAAGGTTTATTACGACCTTTATGAAGAACGTGAAAAAAAGGGTATTGATGATGTTTATCTCCTTCGTATTGAACAGCTTTATCCTTTCCCTGCAAAAGTTTTGGTGAATGTGTTATCGCGCTTTTTGCAGGCGGAAGTTTTTTGGTGCCAAGAGGAACCAAAAAACATGGGGGCTTGGTCATTTATTGAGCCTTATTTGGAATGGGTTTTGACGCATATTAATGCGCAATATTCACGTGCTCGTTATGCAGGACGTCCTGCGAGTGCGTCACCGGCCTCTGGGTTAATGGTGAAACACCTTGAACAACTGGCTGCGTTTCTTAAAGACGCGTTAGGTTCTTAATTTATTACTACTCTGATGTATGGAAAAATATTATGACTACTGAAATTCGTGTTCCTACTTTGGGCGAATCGGTTACCGAAGCAACGGTTGGCAAATGGTTTAAAAAACTTGGCGAAGCTGTCGCTATGGATGAGCCTTTGGTTGAATTAGAAACTGATAAGGTAACCGTTGAAGTTCCTTCTCCTGTTGCTGGGAAATTATCTGAAATCATTGCAAAAGAAGGCGATACGGTTGAAGTAAATGCTCTTTTAGGAGTGGTGAAAGCTGGAGAAGCTCGTGTCTCCCAATCATTTTCACCTTCTGCTACGCTTGTTCCAGCGGCTTCATCTGAATCGGAGAAGCCTGCTTTGAGCAGTGCAATGCCTCCTTCTCCTTCAGCAGCAAAATTGATGGCTGAAAATAATGTTGCAAAAAGCGATATTTCAGGTTCTGGAAAACGTGGACAAATTCTTAAAGAAGATGTGCTTGGTGGATTAAAACAAAGTACAAATGCCCCTACACCCTCTTCTTCTGCGACGAGTTCTTCGGCAACTCCTGTCCAAGAAACACGTGAAGAGCGGGTTCGTATGACGAAATTGCGTCAAACAATTGCTCGCCGTCTTAAAGATGCACAAAATGTAGCAGCGATGTTAACCACATTTAATGAGGTTGATATGTCAGCTGTGATGGATTTGCGCAAGCGTTATAAGGATCTTTTTGAAAAGAAACATGGTGTTAAACTTGGTTTTATGGGGTTTTTTACCAAGGCTGTTTGTCATGCATTAAAAGAACTTCCTGCTGTTAATGCCGAGATTGATGGGACAGATATTGTTTACAAAAACTATGTCAATGTTGGAATTGCTGTTGGAACGGATAAAGGGCTTGTTGTTCCAGTAGTGCGAGATGCAGATCAAATGTCATTGGCAGAGATTGAAAAAGAGATTGGTCGTTTGGGACGTTTTGCGCGTGATGGAAAATTAGCCGTTTCTGATATGCAGGGCGGAACTTTTACCATTACCAATGGTGGTGTGTATGGATCGTTGATGTCAACACCGATTTTGAATGCACCACAATCTGGTATTTTGGGAATGCATGCGATTAAAGAGCGAGCAATGGTTGTTGAGGGCCAAGTTGTGATTCGTCCCATGATGTATTTAGCGCTTTCTTATGATCACCGTATTGTGGATGGGCAAGAAGCTGTGACTTTCCTTGTGCGTGTTAAGGAAAGCTTAGAAGATCCGGAACGCCTTGTTCTTGATTTGTAAAATACAGTTTTCAGGATGAAAGGAGAAACGGATGTCTTATGATGTGGCTGTGATCGGAGCGGGTCCAGGTGGTTATGTAGCAGCAATAAAGGCGGCACAACTGGGACTTAAAGTAGCGATTATTGAAAAGCGTACAACATTAGGAGGAACATGTCTCAACGTTGGTTGTATTCCTTCTAAAGCGTTGTTGCATGCTTCAGAAGTGTTTTCTGAAACCCAGCATGGTTTTGAAACGCTTGGTATTTCTATTGGTAAATCTAAGCTTAACCTTGAACAAATGATGGTTCATAAGAAAGCTGTGGTAACAGCCAATACGAGTGGTGTTTCTTTTTTGATGAAAAAAAATAAAGTTGATACTTTTTTTGGGACAGCCAAAATTTTGAGTGCGGGTCATGTGGAAGTTGTTGCCAGAGATGGTAATAAACAAACAATTGAAACAAAAAGTATTATTATTGCTACCGGTTCAGAGAGTTCAGGCATTCCAGGGGTGAATGTTGAAATTGATGAAAAGACTATTGTTTCTTCTACGGGAGCTCTTTCACTTGAAAAAGTACCAGCGCATATGATTGTAGTGGGTGCTGGTGTCATTGGTTCAGAACTTGGATCAGTTTGGAGCCGTTTAGGTGCTAAGGTGACCATTATTGAGTATCTTAATAAAGTTTTGGGCTCAATGGATGGTGAAGTTTCACGGCAATTTCAGAAATTAATGGAAAAACAGGGGATTGAATATAAAACGGGTGCAAAGGTGACAGCTGTTACACAATCTGGCTCAACTGCTCAGGTGAGCTTTGAATCTGTCAAAGGTGGTGAATCTGAAACTTTAGAGGCTGATGTTGTGCTTATTGCTACTGGACGTTCTCCCTATACAGAGGGGCTTGGCTTACAAGAGGCTGGTGTTCAGTTAGATGAACGCGGATTTATTGCAATTGATGCTCATTGGCAGACGAATGTTCCAGGAATTTATGCAATTGGTGATGTCGTAAAAGGACCAATGTTAGCACATAAAGCAGAGGAAGAAGGCGTTGCTGTGGCAGAAATTTTGGCAGGTCAAAAAGGACATGTTAATTTTGATGTTATTCCTAGTGTTGTTTATACACAGCCGGAAATTGCGAGTGTAGGAAGGACAGAAGAAGAGCTAAAAACTGCTGGTATTGAATATAATGTTGGCAAATTTCCTTTTATGGCTAATGGTCGTGCACGTGCAATGCAAAAGAGTGATGGGTTCGTTAAAATCCTTTCTGATAAAAAAACAGATCGGGTATTAGGGGGGCATATTCTTGGATTTGGTGCTGGTGAAATGATCCATGAAATTGCAGTTTTAATGGAATTTGGTGGTTCATCAGAAGATCTGGGACGTTGTTGCCATGCACATCCTACCTTATCAGAAGCCGTGCGTGAGGCAGCTTTGGCAACATTTGCTAAACCACTTCATATTTAAAAAGCTTTTAAAAAGTACATTTAAAAAGGCACATGAGGCGGAAAATATTAGTGAAGCATGCAACAACATTTTAAAACTTTAAAAAGGAATATAACCAATTGTATTAAAATGTTCCATTTGTTGTATGCTTTTCGATAATTACTGTTTTAGATATCTGTTGTGCAGTTTTGATTGATTATTCTGTTGTGCACTATCGTTTAGAGCGGTGGTGTTTAGTCTATGTAAAGTTTTATATATGGGGTAGTTTTTATACTGTTATAAATATTTAAGATAGGATTCTGAGCCTATCTGCGTGCTTTGTGTTAAGAAAACATCTCTCAAAATGCCCAAATCTACTTCGCAATGGTGCTCGTGAATGGTATAGCTGTAAAGTTTCTCTTGAAATATATGAAATTCATTCAAACTGTTATAAGACCTATTGTGCACCATCATCTTTATGTTTAGTAAAAGTACACGCTGACATTGATAATACACTTTTTCAGTTCTCAATATTTCTAAAGCTCTTTATTATTTGAGAGTTTTCATAAGAGAATTTTTATTCTGTTCTTTTATCATTTTACCTCACACGCTCGCTTTGTTTGTGATGTGCAGACAAAAGATTTTAATTGCTTCAATGTGAGAGAGCTTGTGATAAGAAAATCTTACAGTATTCAGCGTTATAAATCAAGTTGAAAATGATATTTTATTGTTATAAATCAATGTGTTATATATGATGATGAATCATATGAAGAGAGAAGCCAAGAGGAATTCACCCAAAGAAATTGAATTGTTTAATGATTGGTGTGGGTTAAGGATCTTTGTCATTTAAGATGAAGAGGGGAGGGATTGGATATTCTACAAAATACCGCTCTTCTTTAAAAAAGCGGTATTTTTATATCTTTTGTTTATGACACTATCTTTTTGATGATAATGACAAGTCATACAGTGTGATTAAGTTAGTTTTTTCTTCTCTGCTTTTCTTGATCATTGCTTGCTATGTCTTAAAAAGATGATATGTCTCTTCTTTAAGGTTGTTAAGAAATCGTAATGTTGCCAAAATATAACGAATAGCTAAAATTTTTTTGAAAACCATAATTACACGAGAATATTAAGTTTGTTTTCATTGGGCAGTTTTGTGATAACTTAAAAAATCAAGCATATGCTTTCTATAGGTATTAAAATTGTAATTTTTTATCTTCTTGTTGTTCTCTTATAAAAGTGGGAAGCCCCATATGATCAAGATATTTAAGGAAAGGGTGGGGTGGTAATTCTTCTACATTGACCATAGTTTTAACATCCCATTCGCCTGTGGCAATAAGAAGAGCTGTTGCGGCTGCTGGTACGCCAGCTGTATAGGAAATGCCTTGTGCCCCAGTTTCATGAAAAGCTTGTTTGTGATCGGCTATATTATAGATAAAAATTTCTCTCGAGTTTCCATCTTTTTCGCCTTTAATAAGATCTCCGATACAGGTTTTTCCTGTGTAGTCTGGGGCGAGAGAGGAAGGGTCGGGTAAGACGGACTTCACGACTTTCAAGGGCACGACTTCTTGACCTTCTGCCGTTTTAATTGGTTGTTCGGATAAGAGTCCGAGGTTTTTTAGAACCGTAAAAACAGTGATATAACGATCACTAAATCCCATCCAGAAACGGACATTCTCTACATCAAGATTTTTGGAAAGTGAATGAATTTCATCATGTCCTGTCATATAGGCTTTTTGTTTTCCCACAACGGGAAGATCCCATTCATGGCTGATTTCAAACATTTTATTGGAAGTCCATTTTTTATTTTGCCATGACCATACTTGTCCTGTAAATTCACGGAAGTTAATTTCTGGATCAAAATTTGTAGCAAACCAACGCCCATGATTTCCGGCATTAATATCAATAATATCAATATCTGTGATTTTATCAAAATAATCATCGCGCGCTAATGCTGCATAAGCATTCACTACACCTGGGTCAAAACCTGCTCCTAAAATAGCGGTTATACCAGCTTTTTCACATTCTTGACGTCGAGGCCATTCATAATTGCCATACCAAGGAGGTGTTTCACAAATTTTCAATGGGTCTTCATGAATTGCGGTATCGATATAAGCGCATTTGGTTTCAATACAAGCTGAAAGAACAGACATATTAAGAAAGGCAGAACCAACATTAATGACAATTTCGCATTTGGTCTTTTGGATGAGCTTTATAGTTTCTTCTACATTCATGGCATTGAGCGAATGGCTTTTGAAAACACCCTGTTCTTTCATTGTGTTTTTTTCTTTAATAGAAGCAATGATGGCCTCACATTTTTTGAGTGTTCGTGAAGCAATATGAATTTCACCAAGAATATCGTTGTTTTGAGCGCATTTATGCGCAACAACTTGTGCAACACCTCCGGCACCAATAACGAGAACATTTTTTTTCATTGTAGGTCCATCTCCTTTTTAATACTGTTGTATGACGTTTTTTATGGTTTATCTTTATGAAAGGCTTTCCTGATAGTCGTTATAGCTGAATTGGCGTTGAAGTGTTAATGTACCATCGCACTCTTTGAGAACAATAGCAGGCATTGTAACGCCATTAAACCAGTTTTTCTTGACCATTGTATAACCTGCTGCATCCTGAAAAGACAGTCTATCGCCTATTTTAAGAGGTTTTTGAAATTGAAATGTTCCAAAAATATCGCCGGCAAGACAAGACTTTCCACAAATCATAATTTCGTGTGGACCTTGATTGGGTTCTAATTTGGCATTCTCACTATAAATTAAAAGATCAAGCATATGAGCTTCAATGGAGCTATCAACGATGGCAAGGTTTTTTTCGTTATACAATGTGTCAAGAACGCTTACTTCTAGTGTGGTGCTTTTGGTAATAGCAGCTTCTCCTGGTTCTAGAAAAAGAGTGACACCATGAGTTTTAGAAAATTGTTTTAAGCGTTTTGCGAAAGCTTCTAGAGGATAATTTTCAGCCGTAAAATGGATTCCGCCGCCAAGGCTTATCCAGTCAACAGCAGAAAAAAGTTCTGCAAATTTTTCTTCCATATACCCAAGCATTTGGTTAAAAAGATTAAAGTCAGCATTTTCACAATTGTTATGGATCATCAATCCGTTGATAAGAGGCAGAACTTCTTTGATAGCGCTTTGGTTTGTTTCTCCTAAGCGGCTAAAAGGGCGAGAGGGGTTGGCAAGATCAAAATTTGATGCGCTCATTCCTGGGTTTAACCTTAAACCTCTTTGAATGGTTTTTGTTGCATCAGAAAAGCGTTGAAGCTGTTGGATGGAATTAAAGATGATTTTATCTGCATAACCACAGGCTTCATCAATTTCATCATCTGCCCAAGCCACTGAATAAGCATGGGTTTCTTTGCCAAATTTTTCTCTTCCTAAACGCAGTTCATAAAGGGATGATGATGTGGTTCCATCCATGAACTCAGACATTAAATCAAAAACACTCCATGTGGCAAAACATTTCAAAGCAAGTAAAATTTTAGCTCCGGACATTTCCCGTAAACGAGAAATTGTTTGCATGTTTTTGATGAGTTTCGATTTGTCTATAAGATAGTAGGGGGTTTTTATCATCATTTATTCATTCTTTTTTGTAGGATCTTATTGCCAAGATCAACGTTTAGTACAAAGAGTAACAGAATGTCTCAAGAAAAAAGAATCTTAAGAAAAGAATCTGTTTCTGTCCAGCAAGAGAAAGGCTTTCTGTAATTACTGTTGTTTATTATGTTGAGTTTTTTGTTATGAGTATGAAAAAAAAATTATATTATGCTTTAGCTTTTGTATTTGTTAGCAGTTTTTTCATTATAATAACCACTCTTGTTAATTGGGGACAAAATAGGAGTGATGCTAAAGCCAAACTGGTTACTCAGACCTCTCTCCAAGATAGTTCGGTGCCTTTGATTTTTACGGGGCGTAGAGAACTTAATGGTTTTAAAGGTTATCGTCATTATCGGCGTGGTTATCGTAAATACAGTGATAATTGGTGGTATCCTGAAGTGGCATTTATTACATCACCGCACTTAAGCACAAAAGGCGCATCATTAAAAGTTGTACCAGATGCTAAAAAAGTGTTTTTAACTTCTTCTTCGGAAAAATTAGAAAAAAAAGAGCCATGGATGCTTAAACAACATATTGAATCTTGCCTTGCGCGTTATCGCTCTTATAATAAAAATGATAATAGTTTTCAGCCTTTTCATGGGGGGCGTAAGCAGTGTTTATCACGCTTTTTTAAAGGATAGAAATTATTAAATAAAATTTTAATTGCTTCTTGTCGTGGGCGTTATTGTTCTTAAAATAAAGAGAAGACTTGTGTGGTGCGCAGTATTTTCATGCCAGCATTGTTTTTTTTAAAATTTTAAATGCTTTTAAGTTTTATTAAATCTTATTATCATTAAGTGTGGAATGGGGGGTGAGAATATAAGTTTTTGTCGATGACAAAATATTAAGGCAAAATGGAGTTTAAAGAATGACAACACGGGAAGCAATGTTGGTATTGCTCGTTTTGCTTCCCTTTGGTGGAAGTGCTGTCATTGGCTTTTTTCGTTCGACAGCAAAAAATAATGAAGCCTGGTTTGCTGGGATTGTCGCGCTTTTCTGTCTTATTTTTACAATAATGCTTTATCCGGAAGTTCGCGGAAACCACATAGTGCGTTTAGATATTTCTTGGCTTCCAGAATGGGGAAGCGATTTGATTCTTCGTATAGATGGTTTATCGTGGCTTTTTTGCTTGCTCATTACAGGGATTGGGCTGCTTGTTGTCATTTATTCACGTTATTACATGGATCCAGCGGATTCTGTACCTCGTTTTTTTTCCTTTTTTTTGGCTTTTATGGGATCAATGATAGGAATAGTTTTATCAGGTAATCTCGTCTTTTTGGTTGTTTTCTGGGAACTCACTAGTATTTTTTCTTTTTTGTTGATCGGCTATTGGTACCATAATGCAAGTGCGCGTGAGGGTGCGCGTATGGCTCTAACGATCACAGGTTTTGGCGGCTTTGCCCTTTTTATTGGAGTTTTATTGATTGGGTATACTGTTGGCAGTTTTGATTTAGATAAGGTGCTACAGTCTGGAGATATGATCCGGTCAAGTTCTCTTTATAGTCCTATCCTTATTTGTATTTTATTGGGAGGGTTAACAAAAAGCGCGCAATTTCCCTTTCATTTTTGGCTACCCAACGCGATGGCTGCTCCAACCCCCGTATCGGCTTATTTGCATTCGGCAACAATGGTAAAAGCGGGATTGTTTTTGCTTGTTCGTTTATGGCCTGTGCTCTCTGGAACAGAATCTTGGTTTTGGCTGGTTGGCTTTTCAGGACTCTCGACATTGCTGCTAGGTGCCTATTTTTCCATGTTTCAGCAAGACTTAAAAGGACTGCTTGCTTACTCGACTATTAGTCATCTTGGATTAATTACAACGCTTTTAAGTCTTGGTAGTCCACTTGCATGTGTTGCGGCGATCTTTCATATGGCCAATCATGCTACTTTTAAGGCTTCTTTATTTATGGCTGCTGGCATTATTGATCATGAGACAGGAACACGTGATATGCGTAAACTGTCAGGGCTTTATCGTTCTATGCCTATTACAGCAACTCTTGCTTTAGTTGCGAGTGCAGCGATGGCTGGGGTTCCTTTGTTGAATGGTTTTTTATCGAAAGAGATGTTTTTTGCTGAAGCTGTTGAAACGCATATGGAATCATGGCTCGATTGGATTGCGCCTTATGTGGCAACGCTAGCTAGTCTGTTTAGTGTGACTTATTCTATACGCTTTATTCACGGTGTTTTTTTAGGACCAAAGCCTGACAATTTACCCAAGACTCCCCATGAACCACCGCATTTTATGCGTTTACCAATGGAGCTTTTGGTGTTTATTTGTTTAGCGGTTGGTATTTTTCCTAATTTAACAATAGGACCTATTTTAGATAATGCGGTCGTGTCTGTTTTAGGACCAATGACAATTCCTTATAGTTTGGCTGTTTGGCATGGGTTTAACACTCCATTAGTGATGAGTTTTGTTGCATTATTAGGGGGCGGATTGCTCTATGCTGTCGGGCATCGTTATTTTTTATCCTGTGATGATGGGGCTCCTTTTTTCCGTCACTTAAAAGGACCGCGTATTTTTGAACGCATTCTCGTAATTATTTCTTGGAAATGGGCCCGTGCGGTGGAATCTGCTTTGTCAACACGCCGTTTGCAGATCCAGTTGCATTGGATTTTTTGGGTCTGTTTTGCATTTGTTGGTCTTTTACTTTGGTGCGATGGTTTCATTCCAGTGGGGACATTACCGCTTTTTCCACTTGATATTCCTTTTCTCGCTCTTTGGCTGGTTGGCGGATTATGTGCGCTTTTAGTTGCTTGGCGAGCAAAGTTTCATCGTCTTGCTTCACTTATGCTTTTAGGGGGAGCTGGCTTGATGACTTGTGCAACCTTTTTATGGCTTTCTGCTCCTGATTTAGCAATAACACAATTGGTTGTTGAGGTTGTTACAGTCGTTTTATTATTGCTTGGTTTACGGTGGTTGCCTAAACGTTTGCATGATCCTGGGCCAGCTGCTGTTCATTTTTGGATTCGTTTGCGTCGTTTCCGTGATTTCATCATATCCCTTGTAGGAGGTGCTGGTGTAGCATGGCTTTCTTTTGCAGTGATGACACGTCCTCAAGGTACAACGATTTCTGATTTTTTTCTAACGCATGCTTACTCAGATGCTGGTGGTCGCAATGTTGTGAATGTGTTGTTGGTTGATTTCCGTGGTTTTGATACCATGGGAGAAATTGTGGTTTTGGGTGTTGTTTCCCTTACTGTTTTTGCCCTCTTACGACGTTTTCGTCCTGCGCCTGAGAGTATTGATGCGCCTTTTCAACAACGTATCCAGAAAGCCTTTGATATAGCACAGCCTAATCGAAATGTGGGAGATACAGTATTAAATTATTTAGCTGTTCCTGCTGTTATTATGGGTTGGCTCTTTCCGATTATTATTGCTTTTGCTATTTATTTATTCATGCGAGGGCATGATCTGCCAGGAGGTGGATTTGTCGGTGGTATTACTTTGGCGATAGGGTTTATTTTACAATATCTTGCACGCGATATTCGGTGGGTGGAAACGCATTTGAGAGTTTTACCTTTGCGTTGGATAGGCTTTGGCTTATTGTTGTCAGTTGTAACGGGGATGGGCTCTTGGTTTTTTGGATATCCTTTTTTAACATCCTTTTTTCGATATATTCATCTTCCGTTAATTGGGAAAGTTCCCATGGCATCTGCTTTTTTGTTTGATTTTGGTGTGCTTTCTCTTGTGTTGGGAGCAACTGTTCTCATTTTAATTGCACTTGCACACCAGTCAATTCGGAGTTACCGAATCGGTAAGAAGCCTATTTTAAAAGAGAAGGAAAATTAATGGAAATTGTTCTTTCTTTGGGTATCGGTGTTTTTGTCGGATCAGGTATTTGGCTTGTTTTACGTCCACGTACTTTTCAAGTCATTCTTGGTTTGTCCTTGATCTCTTATGGTGTTAATCTTTTTATATTTTCAATGAGTAGACCGCGTAGTAATGCTGCTCCAATTGTTGATCCTACCACTGTTATTAATCCAGCTAATTATGTCGATCCTCTCCCACAAGCCTTGGTGTTAACTGCGATTGTGATTGGTTTTGCAACAACAGCTTTATTTTTAGTTATCTTGTTGGTTTCACGTGGTTTAACGGGTTCTGATCACGTTGATGGACGTGAGGTGCAATAATGGAAGTAGGGGTGCATCATCTCCTTATTTTGCCTATTCTTTTGCCGTTAATCACTGGAGCACTTCTTCTTTTTTATGATGAACGTCGTGCAAAACTTAAATCATTCATCAGTCTTTCTTCTGCGGGACTGTTGGTCGTTACTGCCATTTTATTGATTATACGTACTCTTGAAATAGCACCGGCTTGTGATGTTTATCGACTTGGTAATTGGCCGTCTTCTTTTGGAATTGTTTTAGTCCTTGATCGCTTAAGCGCTATGATGCTTTTACTTTCCAGCTTGTTGGTGACTAGCGTGTTGGTTTTTGCGCGGGCTCATTGGTACAAAGCTGGTTCTCATTTTCAGTCACTAATGCAATTTTTTATGGTGGGAATAAATGGTGCTTTTTTGACCGGCGATTTATTTAATTTATTTGTGTTTTTTGAAGTTATGTTAACGGCTTCCTATGGGCTTGCTTTGCATGGTTCTGGTCAGACACGCGTGCGCGCAGGGTTGCATTATGTCGTGGTTAATCTTGTTGCTTCATTATTTTTTTTAGTTGGTATAGCGCTCATTTATGGAGTCGTTGGTACTCTTAATATGGCCGATTTGGCTGTTAAAATAAAATATATATCTTCTACAGATATTGTTTTGTTCGAAATAGGTGTTGCACTTTTAGGTATTGCTTTTTTGCTTAAAGCGGGTATGTGGCCGCTTAATTTTTGGTTGGTGCCAACTTACAGTGCAGCAGCAGCACCCGTTGGAGCTTCTTTTGCACTTTTGAGCAAGGTGGGTATTTATATTATTTTACGTTTAACGTTGCTATGGTTTAGTCCTGAAAGTGAATATTTTAACCATTTTGGTCATACGGTTTTGTTTTATGGTGGGCTTGCCACTATGATTGTTGGTTTTATTGGGATATTGGCGAGTCAAGTTTTGGTGCGTTTGGCAGCTTATAGTGTCCTTGTCTCTTCTGGTACATTGTTGGCCGCGATCGGGATTGGCAATGCAGCACTGACAGCAGGTGCACTTTTTTATATTGTTTCTTCAACTTTAGCACTGGGAGCTTTTTTTCTTTTGGTAGAGTTGGTTGAACGCTGTCAAGATGTGGCTGCTAATGTTCTTGCTGTCACAATGGAGGTTTATGGTGACGATGAAGAGGAGGAAGAAGATGAAGTTGGCACATATTTCCCTGTAACCTTGGCAATTCTTGGGGCTTGTTTTGGTATCTGTGCCATTTTGATTATTGGATTGCCACCGTTTTCTGGTTTTGTTGCTAAACTTATGATGTTCATGGCAATTTTAAACCATAGTAGAGAGGATTTTTTTACCTCTCTTCCGGTTTACCAAGATTGGCTTTTTGTAGTTTTTGTCACCCTCTCTGGTTTTGCAGCTTTGATTGCACTGACACGAACGGGTATCCGAACTTTTTGGATTTCTCTTGATGGTCGCGTTCCACGTGTGCAGGTGATAGAATTTGCGCCTATTGCCGTTCTTCTTGCCTTGTGTTTTCTTATAACAATTGTAGCCAGTCCTGTTAGTCATTATATGTCTGAAACCGCTAAGACTTTGTATGAACCTCAAAACTATATTGGGAGCGTTTTAACGGATTTTTCTCTCGAAAATAGGGAGATGAGTAAATGAATCGTTTTTATACTTCCCCTTTTTTCAGTGGTGGCATTGTCCTTATGTGGCTTATTTTAAATGGTTTTAGTTTAGGGCAATTGCTTTTAGGGATTTTAACCGCTTTGTTTTGTGGTTGGATGATACGGCTTCTGGAGCCAGAGAAGGCTGTTATTAAAAGCTGGAGTGCGGTTTTTCGTCTCGTTTTTCGAGTATTTATAGATTCTATATTCTCAAATGTTTCGGTGGCTTGGTTTGTTTTAACAAAAAGGTCTCGAGAGCAGAAGTCTGGTTTTATTGTAGTACCTCTTCTGCTTCATAATCGCACTGCTTTGGCTATTTTAGCGTGCATCCTTTCGGCAACCCCTGGAACTGCTTGGGTTGCCTATAATAGTAAAAAGGGTGAACTTTTGCTTCATGTCTTAAATTTAAAAAATGGATATGATTACAAACAGTTGATCAAACAACGGTATGAGCAATTGCTTTTGGAGATTTTTTTATGAGTATGGTGATTCTTTATTGGGGGCTTTTCTTTTCACAGTTTTTTTTAAGTTTAGCGGTGATTTTCGCGCTGTTTCGGTTGATTCGTGGTCCACGGGCACAGGATAGAATTGTTGGTTTGGATGCCCTTTATATAACCACTATTCTTTTGTTTCTTACATTCGATATTCGTTCTGGAACAACCATTTATTTTGTCGCAGCTCTCATTATTGGGTTGTTGGGTCCAGTCTCGAGTATTGCTTTGGCGAAATTTCTCATGCGAGGGGAGATTATTGAATGAAAGATGATGTATCGCTTGTGGTTGCTATTGCTATCACGATTTTCTTAATATTAGGGTCGGGACTGACATTGATCGCAACAATAGGTTTGGTGCGTTTTTCCAATTTTTATAAGCGTTTGCATATGCTTTCAGTATGTACGAGTTGGGGCGTTGGTAGTATTCTTATTTCTTCATTTCTTTATTCAATATTTGTGGACCATTATTTTGTTTTTCATGAAGCGTTGCTGATGTTTTTTTTGTTTTTAACAGCGCCGATAGCTTCTATGTTGCTTTCACATACAGCAGCTTATCGACATCATTCAGAAGAACAGTCAGAAAAACCGCTGGCTCTTTTATTACACCAGACGGAGGAAAAGTTACCCACATCAGAAGGAACATCAAGAGATGAGAGCCAGCGCGGTTCTTGAAATGTAAGAACCTTCCTTATTCTGTGCTTTTTTCTTCTACACAGTGGATGGGCTTTTCTTCTTTTGGATCATTAATAAGATCGTAAAATATGGCTTCATTTTTAGTTATCCACCAAATGTATTGACCACCCACATATTTTCCTCCAGAAGCGGCAATTACATTAGAACCAACGATGCGCTTACCGTTCCATTTTAAATCAACAAGCGCAATATTGCCAGCATTATGATAAGTTGCTTCAACATGCTCTTTGCTTGTTCCCATATCGCATTGATAGGAGACGGTCTCTGTTGTTGGTTCTGGGTCATCTGGTACTTTAATGACTAAAGAACTTGCTAATGCATTAATTGAACCGAGGAGGAACACACTTAAAGTAATGAAAAATTGTTTAGTAAAAGAAATTTTTTTCATAATATTTCCCGTGTTATTTAAAATAATAATGTTGACTCATCTTTACAGAGGATAGGTTTTTTTTCTTCTGGATCCTGAGCAAGGTCATAAAGCGTGACTTCTTTGTTCTTCTCCCACCAGATATACTGAGCTCCTGCAAATTTTGCTCCTGTCGCAGCGATGACATTAGCAGCAATGACACGATCACCGTTCCATTTGAAATCAACCAACGAAATATTGTCAGCATTAAGATAGACTGCCTCAACGCGCTCTTTACCTGTTTCAGTATCACACTGATAGGTAATGATCTCTGTTTTGGGCTCTGGATTGTCTGGTACTTCAATGATTAAAGAACCAGCTAAGCTATTGTTTGAGCTGAAGAGTGATAAACTTAAAGCGGTGAAAAATCCTAAAATGTGCAAAGTTTTTTTCATGATGCTTCCCTATATTCCTAATATTGTGCACAAAGAATAATTTGACTGATACGATGGTGTCTACGGCAGGATTCGAACCTGCGACCCCAGGATTCATACCACTTCGATTTTCACCGCCAGCCTTATCGGCTGTTTGTGGTCTGGACTGTCTCTTCACCTTGAAGCTTTTGCTCTTTAGGTGCTGCCCGTTCAGTCTCTACACCTTTCTCTCATTTGAAGAGAGACTTGGCTCGGGATTGGCATATAGTCGCCCATGAAGCTTTCCCCGAATTTGAGCAGATTCACTTTGAGGATTTCTCCTCAAGGTGCCCAATTTCTTTAGGAATCCTGTGCTCTATCCTACTGAGCTACGCAGACATCATCATACTTATTCCTTTAATAGAAGTATAAAAACGAATCAATTATATTCAATATGAATTAACGAATTTCTGCTAATTTTTGTTCCAGAAAAGTCAAAACTGCATCTGGTGAAACATTTTTTGCAATAAATGATTGACCAAGGCCGCGTGTTAGGATGAAGGTCAAATTATTTTGCAAAACTTTTTTATCTTGGGCAATGAGAGTCATTAAAGTTTCAGCATCTGGTAGACACCCTGGGATATCCTTTAATTGTGTAGGTAATCCTATTGCTTTAAGGTGTGCTTCAATGCGTTGTGTAAGCGTGGGGCTTATTAAATTTAATTGAGCAGAAAATTGATGCGCTAGAATCATTCCAATTGCTACAGCTTCACCGTGAATTAAACGCTTTGAGTCATAAGCGGTTGCTGTTTCAAGCATGTGTCCAAATGTATGGCCGAGATTTAAGAGTGCGCGCTCTCCTGTTTCGTGTTCGTCACGTGCTACAATGGCAGCTTTAAATTGGCATGAGCGGACAATGGCTTCTGTTCGCATAGGGCCATTAGAAAAGACTTCTTGTCCATTTTTTTCAAGCCATTCAAAAAAATCAGGCTGGTTAATGAGTCCATATTTGACCATTTCCGCGTAACCAGCACGAAATTCACGCAGTGATAGGGTATCAAGGACACAGGTGTCAGCAATAACGCATTGCGGTTGAAAAAAAGCACCAATAAGATTTTTGCCATATCGGCTGTTGATGCCCGTTTTTCCACCAACAGAGGAATCAATTTGTGCAAGAAGCGTTGTGGGCATTTGAATGAAGTTCATACCACGGCGGATTATACTTGCCGCAAATCCTGCTAGATCGCCAATGACACCACCGCCAAAAGCAATAACACAGTCGCCTCTTTCTAAACGCGCAGCAAGAATTTGATCGATGACAACTTGCAGGGTTGAAAATGATTTTGATTGTTCTCCCGCTTCTACAATAATAGGGACAGTATGAATTTTATTTTTTGTTAATTCTGCTTGCAATATCTCCAAATGAAGGGAAGCAACATTTGTATCTGTAACAAGTGCAAAGCGCGTTGGATAAGGATCTTTTTTGTTAAGAGCATGTTTAATCTGTGAAGCAGCTTGTGTAATCAGACCCGGACCAATGGTGATATCGTAACAGTGTTTGTCCAGTTTAACAGTGACGGTTTTGGTTTGCATGCTGGTTATCCCTATTGTTAATTTCTGTGTATAGGTAGTGCTGTACGGATCGTATAACATTTTGTGCTACGGTATGACGGCTTTCTTTATGACTGTTAATTGTTAAGTTTGCCTTTTCATAGATAGGATAACGCTGTTCCATGAGTTTTTGCATGGTTTCTTTAGGATTGGCTGTTTGAAGCAGGGGACGTGTCGGGTGCTTTGAGACACGTTGCATGAGGATATCAAGATCGACTTTTAGCCATATAGATATACCATTTTTGTGAATGGCTTTTCGGATATTTTCATGTATGTAGGCACCACCACCTGTTGCTAAAATAAGGGGACTTTTTTTCATGAGGTTTAGAATAACACGCTGTTCAAGAGCACGAAATTCGGATTCACCATAAATTTCAAAGAGTTCCGTGATTGTCATTTGTGCAGCTTTTTCAATTTCTTGGTCAGAATCATAAAAGGGTAAACGAAGCATGGTGGCGACGCGTTTTCCGATCACTGATTTGCCTGCCCCCATAAGGCCAACAAGGACAAGTGCTCTTTTATCAAGGGACGATAAGAGCTGATTCTTTATTTGTGTTATGGGGATTCGTTTTGGTCGATTGCTTTTCATAACTTTATTTCGGCATTTATCCATCTTAAAGTCAATTCCTGTTAATCTTTGTGAGGCATTATACGAGATAGAATATTTTTGGGTAGGTTATTGTCTTATGCCAACATTGACTAGATTTTTGATGATTCTTTTCATTTTGTTTTCTGTTTTTTTCATTATAATGGGTGCTCTTGTGGTTTGGGTTGAACCAGTAACTGTGGATATGTACATTGATGTTCCCTTGGATTCATGGAATCTTTCTACGGAAGTGAATCAATGAAATGAAAACTGGTGCTGTGATAGATCATTTTCTTGAGATGATGAGCGCGGAGAGAGGGGCTTCACCTCATACACTTGCGGCTTATCAGCATGATTTGCAGTGGGCACAAGACGAATTGTCTTCACACTCTGTTTCGCTTTTTTCAGCACAAAAAGAAGATTTAATTACCCTTTTGTCGCTTATGCATACTTTTGGTTTTGCGGCATCATCGCAAGCGCGCCGTTTATCGACTTTGCGTCAGTTTTATCAATTTCTTTATGCTGAAGGGTTGAGAGCAGATGATCCCTCTCATGATATTGATGCACCTCGTCAGGGGCGTCCTTTGCCCAAAATCATGAGTGAAGATGCAGTGATAAAATTGCTTGATTTGGCACAGTTAGAAGTTAATCAAGCAGATTATGGGTCCAAAGAGTATTTCCGTGCACTGCGTCTTCAGCTATTGATTGAAATGCTGTATGCAACGGGATTACGCATCAGTGAGTTGGTGAGTCTGCCGGTTCAGTCTGTTCGAAGGAAGGAGTACAGCGTTTTGGTTCGTGGTAAGGGAAAAAAAGAACGAATGGTGCTGTTATCAAAAAAAGCATGCCAAGTTCTTTCACAGTGGTTAAACTTGCGTGATCAGGGAAAGGGTGCTACGAGTTCTTATCTTTTTCCCGCGCATTCCGAGACAGGATATATTGCTCGTCAAGTCGTTGCGCGGGAGTTGAAAAATCTCGCTAGAAGAGCAGGAATAGAAAGTGATAGCTTTTCTCCCCATGTGTTGCGTCATGCTTTTGCTAGTCATCTTTTGCAAAATGGTGCTGATTTGCGTGCCGTTCAACATTTGTTAGGTCACTCTGATATTGCTACTACTCAGATTTATACCCATGTGTTGGAAGAGGGACTTTATCGTTTAGTCAATGAGCATCATCCACTTGCCGATGAGCAAAAGGCTCGTTAAAGAAAAGGTGATGTTTTTGAAAAAGACTTTATAAAGCAAATTATAAGTGTATAAGTGACACTGAATGAGTTGACACAAATGTATAATTATCTTGATTTTGAAAAACCAGTTGCTGATCTTGATGGGAAAATTCTTGAATTAAAAAAAATTTCTCAGGAAAAAGGCAGTCTTGATATGAGCGATGAGATTGCTCGCCTTGAAACGCGTTCCCAAACAGCCTTGCGCGATATTTATAAAAAATTATCGCCGTGGCAAAAAACACAAGTCGCTCGTCATCCTAATCGTCCCCATTTTATGGACTATTCTAAACGCCTATTGAGTGATGTTACGCCTTTGGCCGGAGATCGCAAGTTTGCTGAAGATGAGGCTATTCAAGCGGGGTTTGCACGCTTTAAAGGTGAGGCCGTTGCTTATATCGGTCAAGAGAAAGGTTATGACACGCAAACACGTTTGCGCTATAATTTTGGTTCTGCACGTCCAGAAGGCTATCGTAAAGCTGTACGTATTATGGAAATGGCTGATCGTTTTGGTTTGCCACTTCTCACTTTTGTTGATACGGCAGGCGCTTATCCTGGTGTGAGTGCTGAAGAACGGGGGCAGGCAGAAGCAATTGCCCAATCAACAGCTACAACTTTGCGTTTGAAAATTCCTGTAGTTTCCGTTGTTATTGGAGAAGGCGGTTCTGGAGGGGCGATAGCAATCGCGGCTGCCAATAAAGTTTATATGTTGGAGCACGCAATTTACTCTGTTATTTCACCAGAAGGAGCAGCTTCTATTTTATGGCGTGATCCAGCTCGTGCGAAAGATGCTGCAATGAATATGCGTATTACCGCTCAAGATTTGTATCGCTTAAAGATTATTGATGGCATTATTTCGGAACCTTTAGGGGGAGCACATCGTGGCAAAGAGATTGCCATTGATGCAACGGGTGATGTTATTTCAGAGGCTTTAAAAGCTATGGCTGGAAAAGATGGGGAAGCCCTTAAACAAGAGCGAAGGGAAAAATATCTTCAAATTGGTCGATCTCTAACATAGGTTATTTTTGTGAGGGGTGTTGGATTGGAGTTTTATTCGATGACATTTAGCAGATTCCTCGCTGTGTGCATGTTGTTTGTAATGGGAATATTGACGGCATGTGAAGGAAGATTACCAGCTTCTATTCGTGCTAAGGTTGAGCAGCCGTTGCCGCAAGAAATCCAGAATAGAATGGCTTTGTACGATATTGATCCTTATGCACCAATTGTAATGCGATTTTTCAAGGAAGAAAATCTTGCTGAAGTTTGGAAGCAATCTCGTTCAGGACCTTTTATCTTGGTTGCTCGCTATGGCATTTGCAAATGGTCTGGTAAGCTTGGACCTAAATATAAAGAAGGGGATCTTCAGACACCAGAGGGTTTTTATACTATTAGCGCAAACCAAATGAATCCTTATTCAAAATATTATCTTTCTTTTAATATAGGATTTCCTAACCTTTATGATCAAGAAAATGGTCGCACAGGAAGCAATCTTATGGTGCATGGTTCTTGCTTTTCCGCAGGTTGTTATTCTATGAGTGATAAGAACATGGCTCAGATTTATGCGTTTGCACGGGATGCTTTTAAAGGAGGACAAAGAGAGTTTCAGTTACAGGCTTTTCCTTTCCGCATGACCGAGGATAATATGTCACGTCATAGCAAGGATCCTCATTATCAATTCTGGGTTATGCTTAAGAAAGGTTATGATTTTTTTGAAAAAAATCGTCAACCTCCAACTGTTGAGGTTTATGGAAAACGTTACGTTTTTAATCGCGATATTGATAAAACTTCAGTTTCTCGAATGCCGTGAGTGTTATTGTATTCTATTGCACTGTAACACTATCACTTAATAATGGCGATACAGGATATGCAAAAACTTTGCACATAAGGTGTTTAAGTGAGTAGTCAATATTTTAAAGCGCAGAGTTTTTTCATAGAGCCTTATGTAAGTAAATCAGATGAAGTGGGAAGCCAAGAGGAATTTTCTCAAAGAAGTTGGATTGTTTGCACATCGGCACTGGTGTCAATCTTCGTTTTTAGTGAAGAGTAAGTTAACATAAAATGCACCTCTCTTTTTATTTCTTTCAAAGAGTTTTATTCTTTTATGCTGTAAAATATTGTCTTGTCGTGCTGTTATATAAGATACATTCACATATTTTAAAATGCGATATTGCCTCTGTCTGATTTTGGTTTTTTTCTTAACAGGGATTTTGATTTCAATTAGCTTGAATAAATATAGAGTTGAGCAGAATATTTTAGAACCAAGAATTTGGCCAATCTGTCTGTGAAATGAATCACATGAAGTGGTTTGCAGATGAAGCGCATTTAGAGAGAAAACAATCTGTTTACAGATTGATGGATATTGAAAATTTTTATCATAACAATTTGATTTATAATGATAGTTTATAATTTTTCAGTTTGAATTAGAGACTAAATATCATAAGATCCTTTTATCTTAAAATTTGTTTATGGTGAATCAATCGAAACCATTTTTTGCACGCCATAAAATTGGATTGGCATGTGAATAAAATTTTTAAAGAAAGGAGTACAGATAGTTCTCATGAGTACTCTAAAGTGCCAAGTTTTTTCAAAACATTTTTAACTGGCAAAAGTATGAGGCGATCAGTTTACATATTTATAGAGTAAAGATGGAGAATGGGCCTTATACATTTCATGGAGAATTTTGTATTATATTATTTATGGGTAGCGTCTTGAAATAGGAATAATGCGTATTGAGAGACGGTGTTTTTAAACGAGTGCGTGAATTCGTGATACAATGGTATTCTATTTTGTGTGAGGGCGACGATTTTACAGATAAGGGTAATATGTTAGCGCTGGAGTGTTTTAATAGATAGTCATTTTCCGGCATGTGATTTTGTAAGAGAGCTAAAAAGTTTCAATTGTGGTAGTCTATGGGGATTTTGCCGCTCAGTGAAAAGGTACGAATAATTTTATGAGAGGCATTATTGTGCAGAAAGCATTGTTAAAAATGTGTATTTTCTTATTTTTTATTCCATTATGTTAATAAACTTGAATAGAAATATTTATGAAAGTTTTTTATAAATTTATAACATATTGATTATAAAGATAATTTAGTGTTATTCAACTTGAATTAGAACCCTGAATACCGTAAGATTCCACATTTCAAAGCTGTTGCATGTTGAATAAATTAAAACCATTTGCTTGCACATTACAAGCGAGGATTGCTGCGTGGGTGAAATTGTACAAGAAAGACTAAAATGCTTTTTACAAACTGTTTCAAGTGCCAAAAGCTATTTCAACATTGGGAATTAGCAAAGTGTGTAATGATGTGCCAGTTTGCTCCTTTAAAAACATAAAGATGGTGGTGTCAATGAATTTAATGCTATATCATTGAAGAGGAGAAAAAATTAAAATTTTATTCCTGGAATGACCAGAGGATTTTCTAAGAGAGCTGTTTTGTCTGCAGTATCTATTGCTGGTTTATTAAAAAAAGCATTGAGGAGTTTTTGTATAGCTTCTTTTTCAACACCATCGGCAATGATGACGAAACGTGTTTGTTTTATTCCTTTTGGCCATGCTGGCAATCTTATGGGAGGGTGAAAAAATGTTTGTACGCCATGTAATACGAGTGGGCGATAAGGGTCATCACGCAATGCGATAATTGCTTTAATACGTAATAATTTTGTACCATAACGCTCTTGTAGGAGATCTAAAAAGGCTTCAATTGTGGCGTAATCAACAGGACCCTCACAGTTTAGTGAAAAGGTACGAATGGTTTTATGGGGGGTATGATCATGCGGGGTAGTCGTAAGATTTTGTTTAAGTTTTGTATTTTCTACTTTTTCAGCCCATAATGTGTTATTTATTAATAGATTTGAACAGAAATCTTCAGAATGGGCGTCAATGATTTGTGCTGTAGGATTCATTGTTTTAAGTGTGCTAAGGAGTGTATCTGAAAGCGTTTGTGGGTCTCTAAGATCTGTTTTGGTGAGAATGATTTTATCAGCAAATATTAATTGTTTATATATTTCAGGATAGCGCTCACATATGGAAAGCGAGCTTAATGTATCAAATGTTGCAAGAACAGCATTTATGGACAATGTTTGAATAAACAACGGGTGGCTTAAAAGTATTTGTAAAATAGGGGCGGGATCAGCCATTCCTGTGGTTTCAATGATAATATGATGGAGTTGTTTGATCTGTCCTGTCTGAACGCGATTTATTAAATCAATTAATGTGTCGATGAGATCACTGCGTAAATTGCAGCATAAGCAGCCATTGGCAAGCTCAATAATTCCTTCTGTCGTTTTTTCAACCAGAAGGTGGTCAATACTGATTTCGCCGAATTCATTGATGATAACAGCACATTCTGTTAAAAGAGGGTCTTGTAGCATACGGTTGAGCAAAGTTGTTTTGCCAGAGCCTAAAAAACCTGTAATAAGCGTGAGGGGGATGCGCTTTATTTTCATGTTAATCATCAATCATAGTTTTGTTTTTAAAAAATATATCTCAGTATGTCTAACCAATTTATAATGGTGTCCGTGAGGGATATAATGGTTAATCCCCCATGAAATCCATTGTACCACTATCTTTACGCTTATAAAGGTAGGTGCACGTGGGTATATCATACACTTTTTAGCGTCAATGTTACGATAATTCTTGGTTCTTGAAAGGACTTATAGGAAGAATTTTTATTCTTTGTTTTAATTATTTTATCTACATGTTCATCCACCTTGTGGTGGCAAGAAACTGGTTTTTATTGCTTCAACAAATACAGATTTGAAATGAGGGAATCTTACAATACTTGTGGTTCTGACATAAGGTACAAAATAATTAATTATCATTATAAATCAAAGTATTATAATTAATTTTAGATTATGATTTATGACTTTTTATAGAATGGTTTGCGTGCCTTTTATACGGAATATAGGGTTTTCTTAGTAGTTTTACTGTCATTTTAGGTGTTTGTGGCGTACGAATGAGATGTACTGATAAAGGATGAGAAAAAGAAGGTGGAGCAGTGATAAAAGGTGAGGTGAGAATAATATTTCCTTGATCATCATATGAATTTGCATGCATTTTTATGGCTTCAGGTGTGCATGTTTGTTGTCTCATATTGTTGGCTTGTGTTATGTTGCTCCCATAAGGTTTTAATGTTGCTAGTGTTAATTGGGGGTTTCCTTGGTGCAAAAATCCTGTTTCAAGAAGTTGTGCAGCTTTTTCTTCTCTTTCACTTATGTTGTTAGCACCTAGAATGACAGCAATAATTGTACGTTTATTGCGGGTGGCTGAGGCAACAAGATTAAAACCAGAGGCACAAATAAAGCCTGTTTTCATACCGTCTATCCCATAAAAACGGCCAATGAGGTTGTTTGAGTTATGTTGGATTTTTCGATTATTACCAAAATCAATGGCTGGAATAGAAAAATAATGAGCATATTGTGGAAATTCTCGACGTATTTGAACGGCTAAAAGAGCAATATCGCGTGCCGTGGAGTAGTTTTGAGGATCTGGTAAACCACTTGCGTTCGCAAAATGGGTGCCAAACATGCCTAAACGTTTAGCTTCGCTATTCATTTTACGTACAAAATCTTTCTGTGAACCCGCAATAGCTTCACTCATGGCAATGGCTAAATCATTGGTAGATTTAACCATGGTAATACTTAAGGCTGTATCAAGTGTGAGTACAGAACCAGCTTTATAGCCTGAACGATATGAGGGAGCTTTTGCGGCGTATTCGCTGATGGTGATATGTTTGTTTGGTGAAACTTCCCCTCGGCTCATGGCACGAAAAATAACATAAGCAGTCATTAATTTTGTCAAGGAAGCAGGATACCAACGCTCAAAAGCTTGATTATGTTTTAAGATACGCCTTGTTGTAACATCAACAGAAATAAAAGGCTGCGCTAGAGCAACAGCGCTGGATAAACTCAAAATCACAGAAAAAAATAAATTATAGAAGAGACGTTGCATTAATTTAAATCTAGTTCCCTCTTATTCGTTATTTAGAATTGTTTTAATATAGCACACAAAGCTTTTAAGTCTAGGATAGGGAGGAAAGATGATTAATTGCTGTATCCGTTGTGTATGTGGGATAAAAAACAACACTCATTTTTATTTTCCCCTTGAATTTGGTTTGATGACTTAAGTATCTCAAGAAATACTTTTTAAATAATGAAGATTGTACAAGATTTCAGATTCTTGGGGGATTGATGTTTCTCAGGAAGGAACGAATCTGCATAATCATACATTTTTCTTGCTTTCCTATTAGGACAGCCCTTGGTATTTGAGACGGTTCGTAAAAAGTATTTTAATCTTTTCTTGTATCGTTTTATTCACACAGATATCCCCGTTTGTAATGTGCAAGAAAATAATTCTAATTGATTCAACCTAGAGTAGATTTGAAATGAGAAAATCTTACGGTATTCAGGGTTCTCATTCAAGTTGAATAACACTAAAATATCCTTATAAATCAATGATATGTATGTTATTTAAATGATTTTAAAGAGAGGAAGAATTCTTTTTCAAAAAAATTTACACATTGATTATTTCTTATCATGTACATGTGTTTTATAATTTTGAATTAGAAAGTTTGAAGTATCTTTCTTATATTTTTGTTCCCTATACTCCGCTCAATATACAAAGTGATGCATTATTCTTATCAATCAGTGCATTGTTTCATGATGATTTAGTTTTTGAAGTTTCTGAACAGCGTATGGTGGCATAGGAGGAGGGGTAGGATCTTGAGCTGCTAAGAGAAGCAGTTCATCACACGCTTTTTCAGTTTTTTGGACAAGTTGATCTAGAAAATCACGTTTGCTTAAACCAGCCTCTATCGGGGGAAGAATACGGACACGAATTGTTCCAGGATAGCGGCGAAAATTATTGCGTGGCCAATATAAACCCGCATTATGTGCAATAGGAACAACTTGAAGTCCTAATTCATTATAGAGCGCGACAATTCCTGACTTATAATCTGGTTCTTGACCGGGTTGTCGGCGTGTTCCTTCGGGAAAAATCAAGATTTGGCGCCCTTGTTTTACTTTCTCTTTTGCTTTTTGTATAATCATTTTTAAGGCTTTGATGGGTGTTGTGCGGTTAATGGGGATAATTTGCGTTTTTGCCATATACCAGCCAAACAATGGAATCCACATCAATTCACGTTTTAAAATGAGAGTGGGATCATCAAAATAGGGAACAAGACTGAAAGTTTCCCAAGCCGATTGATGCTTTGGAGCAATGATGTAGGGTCCTTTGGGAAGATTTTCTAAACCTTCAATCTCATAACTTGTGCCTGCGATGTATTTTTGCAAAAAGAGAGTAACGCGCGCCCATGTTTTAGGGACAATCCATGCCTTTTTGCGGGGCATTAAAAAATAAACGGGAGCGTAAAGAATCATTTGTATGAAAGTTGTTGTATAAAAAGCGAACGTAAAAAGAATAGAACGAAGGATAAGCACTACATTTTCCATTTTATATCTATAAGAAGACTTCGTATATAATATAATTCACGTGAGAAAACATCTTCTTTATATTTTTTCAAGCATCTATTTTTCGGTAACTCATTTTCCGATATTTAAAAACAGAAGGAAAGAGGTTGATGGAATTACAAAAAGATAAACTTTTTATTCCACGGATTTTATCTATTGCGGGAACAGATCCTTCTGGTGGCGCTGGAATGCAGGCGGATTTGAAGGTTTTTTCAGCTATGAAAACTTATGGTATGAGTGTGGTTACAGCTGTTGTTGCACAAAATACTCAGGGTGTGCGTTCTTTTCAGGCATTAGATGCTTCTTTTGTTGCAGATCAAATTGATTCTGTTTTTGAGGATATCCATGTTGATGCCGTTAAAATTGGTATGGTTGCAAATGCTCAGATTGCACAGGTTATTGCAGAACGTCTTGCTTATCATAAAGCGCGTTTTATTGTTTTTGATCCGGTTATGGTTGCAAAAAGTGGTGATGTTCTTTTAAAGTCTGATGCAATTGAAATTATGCGTGATGTTCTTGTGCCGATGTCAACTTTGATCACGCCAAATTTGCCTGAAGCTGCACTGTTATTGGGAGGTGAAGTGCAATGGTCTTTAGAGACTATGTATCAATATGCTCCACGACTTTTGGCGCTAGGGTGTCATGCAGTTTTGTTAAAAGGGGGACATTTGAATACGCTTACCAGAAATAGTACAGAAAATTACGATTGTTCTAGTCCAGATCTTTATTGTGATTGTGAAAACCTTGTTATACTTGAAGCCTCTCGTCTTTCAACCACTCATGATCATGGGACAGGGTGTACCATTTCTGCTGCCATTGCAGCTCTGTTACCTACCCAACCTTTGGATTGCGCTGTTAAACAAGCAAAAGATTATTTGCATGGCGCTTTAACTGCTTCAAATGCTTTAAAAGTAGGGAAAGGGCGAGGGCCGCTTCATCATTTTTATGCATTATGGAAAGATTAATACAACGATTGATAGTGAAAAATCTTCACTCTATGAATTTGTTTCGTCATTATATGCTGTTTTGGACTTATGACTGATAAGTGTTAGCGTATTGTAGCTTAACAGTTATTTTGTATTAAGAAGGATGAGAAAAAAATGTTATAATTTGTTTCTTTTATATATTTTTTACGATTAATCTATCCTGTTTCAGAGGCAATTTTGAGTATAAAAAAAGAGAGAGAAAGGAATTGTAAAATCAGGATTTGATAGAAAAAAGGATAGAGGGAAAGACCAATATTAAAGCTGGCTGATCCCACTATATTTGCTGTTTCTTATATTGGTGGCAAAACAGGATGAGCCAAAATCGTTATCAAAATTATTGAAGATATCTAACATTTACAGAGTTTTTTGTCGGCATGGATAGGGTTTTCTAAATAGAAATTGATACTTTCTGATGGAATTATCAATGATCTTTCAGGTGATGTGGTAAATTTTTTTCGGATATTACAACGTCATTATCCTTTTTATGGAACTGCTTTATGGAATTATTGGCGTTTCAGATGAGTAGCCATGAGGAGTTTCAATATTTAATACAGTAAGATCTAGAAACTTTCACGCATTTAGAGCGGGTTTTAAGGTTTTTATATTTATAGTGATTAAATTTTAGCGAGAAGATAGTCGATCGTACAATCGGAGTTTCAATAGACCTGTAGCGTATGGTTTAATCTTTTCAAAATTGAATTTTTATTCTGTTGTTTAGCAGATGTTACCATTAAACATTTAAAATGGCCTGATTTTATTGTGCGCTATGACGGTTTCAACACCTTATGTTACCTTATCTTGATTAAAGTTATGTTCCTCATGTAAAATAGAATGCACTTATATTGTTAATTCACATGTTTATTTTAAAGAGATTTCTCTCAAGGTGTGTCACATCCATTTTATAATAATGTTCGTGAATGGTCTAAAGCCTCTATGAAGTGTATAAAACTATTATGCTTCCCATTTTTACGTTTTCAAGGTGAAAGGGGTACTCCCCTATACTATTTTAGCTCCCAATTTTGCGATAATCTTTGGTATTTCAGAGCGTTCAGAAGAAGAGTTTTTATTCCTTTCTTCAAGTGAATTTTATCGATACGTCAATTTTGCCTGTTATGCGTGCGCAGATGATTGTGAGTGATTTTAATGTATAGAGATTTGAAATGAGATAATCCTATGATATTTGAGACGCTTGCTCAATATGAATAATGATAAATTATCTTTATAAATCAAGTTATTAATTTATTTTTGTGTTGAAGATTATTCTGGATAAGAATTTGTTCAAGCAAGAGGATTACCAAATGATGTCCACGCTGTTTGCACAAGTACAAGGGAAAATTTCTTTTGTCTTTCAAATGATGTGCTAGAAATCCCAAAAACTTAATTCACTCTACATAATAGGTGAAAATAGTTTATTTCGTGTAAAAATAATACAATTAGCGTGAGAGATTTCTCATCATCAACTGTGATATAAAAAAGAAACAATACACATAAAGGACCTTTAAATGATCTTTGAAAGTTTTTTTAAGCTCCTTTGGTTATTTTATAAAGCGAAAATTTTTTCTATTAATTAACTAACAGACTAACCATCTAACAAACTATGATGCAACTGTCGTTCTAAATATTTGCTTTCGAGTTCTTCATAATTATCAGTAACAAACAGTAGATTATTGATCATATAAAAAATTTACACTTATTCAACTTAGATTTGTGATAGATATCTTTATTTAAGACAAAGTAAGAAAATAAGAAAATTTGAGTGAGTCATTTAAAACAATTATATTTGTAATGATTTTAGCTTTTCACTATCAGTAGTAAAGGGGATTGGCCAAGCTTCCTTGGTTGTATCGATTGCTTGATCATATTTGAGCTCTGCTGAAAATAATAAATTCTTTTAGTTGATGAGCAAAAAAGAATTCATCACTCAATGATCATGTGTTTATTGGAATAAATTTTAAATTCACCAAAGTTTGTAAAGCCCAATTTTTTATAAATGCCAATTCCCTCGTGAGAGGCTTGCATACCAATAACATGACATTTCTTTCTTTTTAAATGCTCAATAGCAATTTTTGTCATGAATGACCCAACACCTCTTTTCTGAAAATCTGGATTGGTGACAATATCATACACTCCACCAACTCCATCTGCTTTAATACAAAAACATATTGCTACAGGATTGTTATTTATATAACCAACGAACATCTCTACATCAGAGTCTTTATTTATAACAACGGCCTATTGTTTCATAAAATATAACTGCTTCTTCATCAAAAGGCTCGAAGACTGATGCCATAACATTTCCATAATCTCTAAAATCTTGAAGTGATTCAACTTCCTTGATTTTGAAGTTATCCGGCATAGAAGTAACATGTGAGTCTATATTTTGCGCTAAAGCTACCATGCCTACCTCTGTTTCAACATGCTCTAAGCTAATAGATAAGAGAACTTCATCAACTTTATAATGAGACGAATGAGGTCCAACCCACCAAGCTAAAGGTAGTTTCTGCGCATTAAAGGAAGCGATTATAGATTTTGCCTGCTCTACAGGTATAGTTTCTTGTAAATTTTTAGCAGAGATAATATTGAATGTATCTGAAGCAAATGTTGAATTAATAGAAGACACGCCATTTGAAAAATCAACAACCTTCATTTTAGGGCACAATTTTGGTAAAAAATGTACTTTTGAACAAAAATTATTCTCTAATGATAAGTCAATTTTTGATTTGTTTAACATTTGTTTTTCTTGTTATTGTTCATCATTTCTAATTAATCTTTTATACGGGGGCTGTAAAAAAATCCGTCTAAGTTAAAAATTATTATCTTAGATCTAAGCCCCAATCCAATAGATGCTTCACAAGAAATTACGAATCTTAGAAAAACTTTGAAAAAAGTAAATTGATACAAAACCGAGTTGTAGTTTGACACTAGGTTTTATACTAAGTGGGAAAAGGTGGGATTAGGTAGGAATACGTGATAATTTGTTGTTTTTATGTATAAAATTTAGCATTAAATGCGCGTTTTGTCAAAATAGATTTTGACACCTAAAATTGTAAAAAAGAGCGAAAAATAGTGAAAATTAGAAAAAAGAGCGTTTCAAAGGTAAAAATGAGAGAGGGCTTTGAAAGGTCTTTGAAAACCCTGTGAAAAATTTTGAAAAGTCTGTGAAAGCCCAGAAAACCGCCTTTGAAGACCCTGTGAAAAAAATCAATCCAAAAGTTCAATTGACTCCAAAATCAGCCAAAAATAACCAAAAAAGCAAAAAAGATATGCGCCATATGGCGCGTTTCTATTTTTTGCAAATATAATTCTTTAAAAACAATGTGTTATTTAAGTTTCTTAATGTAAATAGAAACGCGCCTGTATTTTTCATTTTAGAGTAGCATTAAGCCGAATTTTGTGCAGCTTTGGAGTGTTCTTTTTCAGCCTCTATTTGACGCTTTAAATGAATTTTAAGAAGAGGGAAAGTCGCTTCGACTTCTTCCGTGTCGTTGATGTCTTGAACAAGCTCTTGCAACTTTATACAAAGCTCTGCCGCTAATTCCGCTATATCTTCAGGGGGGAGTTTTATATTTGCATCGCGATAGGTTGTATAAGCTATGCGACCGAGCTTTTTCATGAGACCAGCAGGGATGGTTTGTGGTTTAAAACCAGCTGCTTTCGCCTTTTCCATGTCTGTAAACATTTCGCCTTCTCCAGTGAGAAGCCAATGAAAGTCTACGCCATAAATTTTGTGATAGGCAATTACGATAGATGCTGGTGGCTCATTTATACCGAGCTCATAATTTGCAAGCGTATTTTTTGCCAAATTAAGAGATTTGGCAAAAGCACCGCGTTCTTCGTTTCCGAGGATTCGTCTTATTTCACGTAGGCGTTTTGCCAATGGTGTTTTAGGTTCTGTTTCTAAACGTGCCAAAAAAATACCCATTAAGACCATTTTACGGGTTGACAAACCCGTAAAATGGTTTTAACTGTTATTACCGCCCGATATAGAGGGCAGATATTTTACAATTAACCCCACAAAAAACGGATGGTTTGAGCATCCGTTTGAAGCAGGAGCGAAACTTATGACAACCACACAAACATGCATCCAAGTATGGGATCGCCATAGTATTTTAGCTGAGCTACGCCGCCGTAATATGACCTTGGCGGAGCTCGCGAAAGCTTATCAACTCTCGTCATCCAGTGTTCAACACATTTGGACACGGTCTAACGAGAAAGCCGAACGCGCTATTGCCGATTTTATCGGTTTGCCCGTCGAGCAGGTTTTTAGCGACCGCTACCCCAAAAGTCGCCGTCGCATTTTTAAAGCAGCAAAACATGCCAACACAGATTCGCGTGCGCATTCTGCTTTGCGCGGTAATGCTGCTTAAACTTCGTTACACGGCTTTGCGCTTTTGCGCATTTGCCATGAATTTAAATACCATAAGATAAAAAGGTTTATCAATGTCTAAAGATCAGTACGAAATAGGCAAGATAAATTGCATAGAGTTGCATCATAGAACAGCCGTTTGGATGGGTTGGTTTTGGCGATTAGATGGTGGTCATATTGTTTTTATAGGGGGTGGTTATGGTTGCTGCTTGTAATTTATGGACCCCAGAAGCCAGAAGCGATATCGTTAATCCTTATTCAGAAGTTGAACGTTTGGAAGCTATGCTTGCCTGTTCTTTTAAGGCGGTGAGTAGTGGATTTAAGCATCTGCCGATCCGGTATATTATTGACCCCCCGCATGGCTTATTTGATGCAGCGTTAGCACGACAGATTGTTATTCATATTTTGCATTATCAGTTTGAGGTGCCGCGGCGGCGTCTTGTTGCCATGCAAGAGCGTGAACGCACTGCTGTTGCTCGTTCTTTGCGTACCATTAACCGGCGTTTGGAAGAACCCGTTTTTGCGAAAGCTTATCAAAGATGGGCGGGGCGTGCGATGGATTTATTCTTTAAAGAGATCAGAAAGGCGGCGGCGTGATGGCACAGTTTCAAAAGCTTGCTCTTGATGTGATTGTGGTGCCGGAGCGTATACGCCCTGTGGATGATGAGCATGCCAAGGCGCTTGCACAATCAATAGTGCGGGAGGGATTGATGAATCCGATTACGGTGCGCCATACCCCCAATGCTAAAGAGGGTAATTACACGCTTATAGCTGGTGCGCATCGGCTTCGTGCTGCTGAGCTTTTGGGCTATAGTGACATTGATGCTGTTGTGGTGCAGGCGGATAAAGAGAATGCTGCGCTTTTAGAAGTAGCTGAAAACCTTTTTCGCAATGAATTGTCTGTTATTGACCGTGCGCTTTTTGTGCAAACTTATCGCGAATTGTGGGAAAAGAAGTATGGGGAGATTCAACGTGGCGGTGACCATGGTAATCAATATACAAAGGACAAAGTGGCAAAGGGTAAAGTTTACCCTTTGCCAAAAGATGGTTCTTCAGAGCATCATGAAACTGAGTGTGAAGGAGACAAAGTGGCAAAGTGCAAAGTTTGCACTTTGCCAAACATGTGGCGGACCGTATTGGTTTATCGAAGGAGTCGGTGAAACTCCTCAATCGTATTTCCCAGCATTTACAGCCGGAGTTGCGCTCTGTTTTGCGGGGGACAGTATTGGCGGATAATCAAGCGCAATTGTTGAAGTTGGCCAAGATGGAGCCGGTTGCGCAACGGCGGGTGGCGATTGCTTTGCAACAGGTTGAGGGGGATTTGAGGCGGGCTGTTGATTTGGTCAATGGGATTAATACGCCACCGCAAATTAATGAACAGGAACGGATTTTTGCGCAGTTATTAGGGGTGTGGCAGAGAGCAGATGCGCAGACAAAGGCGCGGTTTTGTGATTATCTTGCAAGAGAATGTGGGGAGGTGCTGTCATGAAGAGGCATGGTTGCGGGCAGCTTGATTTTTTCCAAAAGCCGGTTTTTCCCTGTCGTGAACCCGTTGCGCAGATTGATTTAGGGCGGTTTCGCTCACGCATTAAGCGTGCGATGGCGCGGGCTTTGAGAGAATGCCGGCATGAGCGCAGTGTGATTGCGGAGCGTATGGCGCATTATTTAGGGATTGGGTGTTTAAGTAAGGCCAGTTTGGATGCTTATGTTGCGGAAAGTAAGCAGGTGGATATTTCCCTGCCACGGTTTAAGGCATTTGTGCGGGCGACAGAGGCATTTTGGCTCTGGGATGAGGTGGTGAGTGAAGATGGATTGTTGCTGTTGCAAGGGGATGAGGCGCGGTTAGCAGAAATTGCACGGTTGCAGCAGGAACAGCGGGAGATTGCAGCGCGATTGAAAGCCATGCGCGCAACGCCGGTTCGCATTAAAAGGGGGCAGCCATGAAGGAGTGGTTTACTATTGCCGAATTGGCTGAGGCAGCTTTGCCAGGGTTGCCGAAAACATATAAAAGTCTTGAAAACCACGGACGGGCATATTGGAGAAAAAACTCTGAACTTTCGAGGAAAGTGGGAGGCAAAACCAAGCCGGTTTGGGAGTATCACATTTCCTTATTGCCGGAGGGGGCGCGGGCGGCATTGTTGGTGCGGTTTGGAGTGGGTGTTGATGTGAAACAAACGCAAGGGGAGCAAAAGACAAGCCTTTGGGTGCGTTATGAGGGGGGCTTTCAAAGGCGCATAAAAGGCGCTGTGAAGAGCGTTTGAAGGCACTTTGTTATTGGGAAGATTTGCTCCATGCCGGTATGGGTGTGCATGATGCGGCAAGTTTGAGTGCGGTGCAATTTGGTGTGAGCCGGATGTCGCTTTTTAATTGGCGGCAGATGGTTGAAGGGTATGAGCGCCCTGATTGGTTGGCAGCGCTTGCACCTTGTTATGGTGAGGAGAATGTTTCGCAATTTGCGCCGTGTCATGAGGGGGCGTGGGAGGTTTTTTGTTCGGATTATTTGCGCTCGTCTCGTCCTGCTTTTTCGGCGTGTTATCGGCGCATGGTTTCGGTTGCGCAGGAGAAAGGTTGGGCGCCCATTCCTTCTGAGCGGGCTTTGCGGCGTCGTTTTAAGGCGCAAATTTCCAAAGCGGTTGTGGTTTTAGCGCGTGAGGGAGAAGAAAAGGCAAAAAAGCTTTATCCAGTCCAACGGCGTGATCGCTCGAGCTTGCATGCTCTGCAAGCGGTGAATATGGACGGGCATAAGCTGGATGTTTTTGTGAATGTTCCTTGGACAGAAAAGCCTGTGCGGCTTTATCTGATAGCGATACAAGATCTTTATTCGGGCAAGATTTTATCGTGGCGCCTGTCGGATGCTGAGACTTGGGAAATCGTGCGTTTGGTGATTGGGGACATGGTGGAAGCTTATGGGATACCAGAGCGCATGACCTTGGATAATGGGCGCGCTTTTACCAGCAAGTGGATTTCTGGAGGTGTGCAAAACCGTTTTCGTTTTAAGATTAAGCCGGATGATCCGCAAGGGCTTTTGACGAGTTTGGGTGTGCAATTGCAATGGACCACCCCTTATAGCGGACAGTCTAAACCGATTGAGCGGGCATGGCGTGATCTGGCAGAAGCGATTTCGAAACATCCCTTTTGTGCGGGGGCTTATACGGGCAATAAACCGGATGCCAAGCCTGAAGATTATGGCAAGCGCGCGATAGGATTTGAAGCGTTTAAAGCCCATGTTGGTGCGCAAATTTGTGCACACAATGCGCAAGCAGGGCGTAAGGCGGTTAATTGTGCGGGGCGCAGTTTTGATGAGACCTTTACTGAGAGCTTGCAAGCCGAGGGGACGATAGTTCGGCAAGCGAGTGCAGCACAACGGGCTTTATGGCTTTTAACTTCTGAGGCATTGCGTGCGCAAAAGGGTACGGGCGAGATCCATTTTTATGGCAATCGTTATTGGGCGCGGGCGTTGAATGAGCATGCGGGGAAAAAGGTGATTGTACGCTTTGATCCGGATAATTTGCATCAAGATTTACGGGTTTATGATTTGAACAATCGGTTGCTTTGTTTGGCACCATGCCTTTGTGATGTAGGTTTTTATGACCAGCATGCGGCGCGCTTGAATGGGCGTTTGCGTAAAGAATATGTGAAGGCTGTTAAAGCAGAAAAACAGTTGGCAGCAAAGCTTGCGCCTGATCACTTGGCCGATGTTTATGGTCGCCTTGAGAAAAAGGATGAAGCGTTCAAATCTAAGCTTGCGATAAAGCCAAAGGTGAGCCGCTTGATGCCAAACAATGTGGGGAATTTAGCTTTGACAGCAGACGATGATGAGGCTTTGGGGGAGGAAGAATTTAGTACGCACTTGCATAAAGCTTTGAGAAAGCTTTCAGCGTCTGATGAGGGGCGTGAAGTGATCAAGTTTCCCAAGCAATAGAATAAGGAACTAGGAAAAGAGAGAGGGGGGGATTTAAGGGGACCGGTTGAGGTCCATGTGCGGGCTTGAAGCGTTAACAAAGAAAGGGGGGAGGAATCTTAATCCATTTCAAAGTCTAATCAATACATGAAGTTTCTAGGTATCTTTACCTGATCGGGTGAGATGCTTGGAGTTAGCAAGTTCCCTGATGTGTGAGAAAGAGAGGGGATTTGCAAGGTTAGCCGTTTTAGTATCGCGTACGGCTTTAAATGTTCATTCTAAAGACAAAAGAAAGGGGCGGGTGGGAGCCCTTCCCCTTATCAATAGTCTAAAATCAATACAGAGGGGAATATACATGAAAAACGCGATAAATGCAACGGTCGATAAAAATCCTTGGGCGCGACCTAAAATCCAGCCTAATGGCACAGCACAAAACCGCAACAGTGATGACATTGCTTTATGGAATGAGCTTGTGGATTCAGTCAGAGCTTTGGGGCAAATGAATGATTGGTCGAAAGCAGAGGTGGCGCGACGCATAGGGATGCCGGATGGGACGTTTTCGCAATGGTATGCAGGCAGTTATGCGGGGCAATTGGGTAAGCAAAATGCGAAGGTTCAACAATGGGTTGAGGTTTTAAAGGAAACGGCGGGGTTTTTGGAGAAGATCCCTGAAAAACCAGCCTTTCAGAGGAAACGAATTGCCAGTGAGATCATTGATACTTTAACACTGGCACAAAGTACGGGGGATATGGTGATGATTACGCTTGATGCGGGCAGTGGCAAGACCGAAACCTGCCGCCATTACCGCTCTACCCGCCCGCATGTTTATCTGGTGACAGCCAGCCCGCATACGCGCAGTGTTCACGGTATTTTGAATGATATGGCAGCAGAATTGGAAGTGGTGGAATATAATCCCACCCGCTTAACGCGTGCGATTGGCAAAAAGTTAGAGCGCGTGGGCAGTGGCACGTTGCTGATTGTTGATGAGGCGCAAAATTTAACGGATGAGGCGATTAATCAGTTGCGCCACTTTGTTGATATCAATGGTACGGGGTTGGCTTTGGTAGGCAATGATGAGATCTCGGGGCGGTTGGTTCATCGTCAAAATGGTCCCTCTTATGCGCAAATTAAAAGCCGATTGGCGATGCATTTGAAACGGCGCAAGCCCTATAGTGAGGATATTACAGCGCGCATTCATGATTGGGGGATTGAAGATGTTGGTGCGATAAAGTTTTTGACGGGAATTGGTTTGAAAGCTGGAGCTTTGCGGCAAATTGACAAAACCATGATGTTGGCACGCATGGCAGCGCTTGGAGATGGGTGTGAGGTGACTTTGAAACATGTCAAAGCGGCATGGAAAAACCGTGACGTGGAGGAATTGGCATGATCTCTTTATGCGACAAAGAATTATCCGATACGCTTGTTGGTCTTTATGACGATTATCAATGCGGTTTTGATATTGGAGAACAGCTTAAATTGTGTGTTGATTTGGCGTTATTGCTTGAATTGGAGTTGAGTGTTCACCGTTTGGGGGAAGCGGATGCGGTTTTGGAAGGCCAAGTTTCAGAAGTTTTGGCTGAGTGTGAAGGCTCTGATGCGGATGAGAGCAATCGTGTGATTTATATGGATTTTGGAGGAAGCAAATGATGGAACGCAACCCCTATATGGTAAGAGATAGCTTGATTGCTTTGCGCTCTGCCTTGTTAAAACATGAAATGGATGGGATTTTTTTGCATGGACAAGATGTTCGAGAATTGAATGAGTATTTGCGTCGTTTGGCAGGCTATAACCACATTTTAGGTCATGATCTTATGCGGTGTCGTTGGCAATTGAAAGCGGGATGTGCGCCTTCTTCAGGGGATGTTGTGCCATTTCGTCGGTTTCAAAAAACATAAGGAGGAAGTTGGTGATGAATCCACAAATTGAACTTGAAGGTACGCGTTATATGAAGGATGCGAAAGGGGCTTTGGTGCCGGTAAGCCTGATCCGTCCTGCGGATTTGTTAGAAGATGAAACGGTGCGCAAAATTATGGGTTTTGCGAAAGAGTTATCGGCAAGGATTGCACGTTTTAACAACCATACGATTGCGGATTTGAGTGATTTTGATAGCTTGCTTGCGCAAGAATATGGTGTGGAGCGGCGTGGCAAAAAGGGCAATTGTACTTACACAAGCTTTGATGGTTTGCAACGCATTAAGGTGCAAGTTCAAGAAAGTGTTGATTTTGGACCGCAATTGCAAATTGCCAAAAGCCTTCTTGATGAATGTTTGAATGAATGGTCTGCGGATGCGCGCCCTGAAATCCGTGCGATTATTACGCGTGCTTTTAATACGGATAAAGAAGGCAAGGTGAATCAAGGGGAGATCTTTATGCTGTTGCGTTTGGATATTGATGATCCACGCTGGAAAGAGGCGATGCGTGCCATTCGTGAAGCGATCCGTGTGACGACATCTAAGGAATATGTGCGTTTTTATGAGCGCGATACATTAGAAAGCGCTTGGCGTGCTGTGACCATTGATCTGGCGAAGACATGAGGGAGGTAACATGTCTTTAGCTGTCCTTCATATGGGAAAACGCGCGTTAGGTCTTGATGATGAGACCTATCGCGCACTGCTCTATCGCTTAACAGGCAAGCAATCGGCGAAAGATTTGGACTTTTTAGAGAAACGTTTAGTCGTCGCTGAAATGAAAGCGTTTGGTTTTAAGCCGAATGGGAAGCGTTTAGAGGGAAAATATGCCAAGAAGTTACAGGCGCTCTGGATTGCTGGGTGGAATCTTGGCATTATTCGTGATCGTTCAGATAAGGCGTTGCTTGCCTTTGTGAAAAGACAGACAGGGATTGATCATATTCGCTTTTTACGCGATAGCGATGATGCATGCAGAGCTATTGAGGCGTTGAAAGGTTGGTTGCAGCGTGAGGATGGGGTTGACTGGAAAGGGAAAAACCGCGAAGATTCATGGAGGAAGAAACCAAGCATTTCCATTTTGTGTGCCCAATGGAAGCGTTTAAATCCCGATGCTGTGTTTGATGTGGAATCTTTTCATCAAAGTGTTATGGCGTTAAGTGGTAAAGCTTTGGGTGAGATGAGTGGGGGCGACTTTAGAGAAGTTATGAATGTTTGGGGGCGGAAAATCCGTAAAAGTGTTAAAAGCGAGGGGTAAGCATGTATGCAAGAGGAAATCTATAGCGATTTTCCTGCCTTATTGCGTGAAATAGCTGATGTTGCGGGCAGTGAAGCAGCATGGAATATGATGCGGGCTTTTGGTGGACGAGAAGTTTATATACCCGGGCGTCTTGAAAATGCGGATTGGTTGATTGAAATTGTTGGGTTTGAAGAGGCGCAACAACTGATCAACCATTTTTGTTTTAATGGTTCGGGTATGCGCCTTCTTATCCCCCTTGGCAGAGATGCTGAACGGCGGCAAAAAATGGTGCAAGCGTTGCAAAAAGGCTGGTCGGTGGATACTGCAGCTGCTGTTTCTGGTATGCATGTGCGTACAGCCTATCGCTTGAAGAAGAAAATTTCTTTGCAAGAGCCACAAGGTTTATTATTTCCAGAGTTTTATGAGTATTGAGAGTTTTGACTGACAGTGTCAGGCTTATATTGGGGGGGTGAAATCCGATAAACTGCGAATGGATTTTTATTCATTGAGTGGTTTGTTATGGTTTCAATAGATGCCTCTTTTCTTCATTGCCTTGCGCCTAAATTGGCGCGTCATGCGCGCCAAGATTTTATTATCGTTGAAATGGCACGCGTGTTGCCTGAAGCTTTATCCTATGGGGCGATCACGACACGTTTGCGTGTTGCGCATTTTTTAAGCCAATGTGCCCATGAGAGTGATGGTTTTTTTACCGTTTGTGAATATGCCTCAGGGCGTGCTTATGAGGGACGCAAAGATTTAGGCAATGTCAACCCTGGGGATGGTGTGCGCTTTAAGGGGCGTGGTTTGATCCAATTAACGGGACGGAATAATTATCGCCGTTTTACGAAGTTTTGGGGCTTAGTCGATGAACAAGCGGTTGATTGTGAAGCATTTCCGCAAGTGCTGGAAAAGTTTCCAGCTGCTCTTTGGTCTGCTGTTTGGTTTTGGCAGATGAGAGGTTTGAATAAGCTAGCAGATCAAGATGATGTCGTGAGGATTACCAAGGCGATCAATGGGGGCAAGAATGGACTTGTGCAACGTTTGACCTATTTAAACCGCGCTAAAAAGCTTTTGGGGCTGTCATGCGAGGTAAAGGCATGAAACCTTCTTATCGTGGTTCTAGGCTCTATTTGTGGTGGTCCTTTTGGTTTGCTTGGGGGGGTATTTTTTTGCTCGTTTCTGGTGGTTTGTGGGGGGCTCCGCATATTGTTGATATGGCAGGCATTTCTATTCCTTCGATGGTGGCGATTATTGTTGGCAATCTGGGGGTGCATCGTGGTTTTGGTTCGTTGGATTTTTCTAATAGGAAACATTCCCATAAGCGGCATAGCAGCTCCTATGATGGGGTGGAGATAACGAGGTGGGGGGATAAGAGCAATGTTTAGCCCACTTTCAAAACTGTCTTTTGGTTTGCTTTTTTTGGTCAGTGTGATGTTGGCGGCTTTTGGCTTTATGAAAGCGCAAATTTTAAAAGCGGAAAAGGCGCGTGATTTGTATTGGCAGTTGGAGATTGCCAAGGCTTCAGCACGTGCGCTGCTTGTGCAGGAGCGGCAGAGGCAAGCAGCGTTTGAAGCCGAGCATCAAGCGCAAGGGGTGATTTCGGCTTTGGAACAAAAGCTTGTGAAAATGGAGGAGGTCAATGCAGTATTGCCAACTACTGGCTGTGTTATTGGGCTTGAGCGTGTGCGCTTGCTCAACACCCAAGCCAAGGGATAGTTTTGCGTATCAGTTTTTATCGGTTGAATTGCCGCCTGTTGTTCGCATGGCGTGTGCCCGCCCAGCTTTATTGCCAGAGCGTGCTTTGAATGCGCGCGAAGTGGTGCACTATTGGGGGCGTGATCGTGCTGCTTTATTGATTTGTGAACAGCGTAGAAAAGCTGCGGAGCAGGCGATTTTAGGCACAAGAGAGGGGACTTTTAAGTGAATTTGGATATCAGTGTTGCCAATGGCTGGTTGTCTTTATTGTTATCGGTTATTGCGATTTGTGGGGTTTTGAGAGCCTATTTTTCTTCAGGTGCGCGGGAAATGCTGAAAGATATCACGGCGCTTAAAGAGCGTGTGCAAAAGTTAGAAACAGAGATGGACTTTTTGCCTGATCGTGATGCGCTGCAAAGATTGGAAGTGAATATGGAGAAATTGAATGGTCGTCTCAACACGCTTTCTGCACAATTACAACCGGTGGCAGCCATTGGTGAGCGCTTGCAAGAGTTTTTGTTGGAGAATGCCAAGAAATGAAAGCAGATATGGATAAAATCATCCGTGAAGAAGCGCGGTTGATTATTTTAAAAGGGCTTGCTTGTGAGCGCAGCGAAACTTTATCGAGTGCGATGATTGAGCGGCTTTTATACAGTTATGGCATCAGACGCGATCGCGATTTTGTGCATAATGAACTGGCATGGATGGAAGATCAAGGTGCTGTTACTTTAAAATGTGTGGGTTCAGTTTTTCTTGCGGCGTTAACAGAACGGGGAGCGCGTCATTTAGACCGGAGCTTTTCCATTGAGGGGATGAAGCGGCCTAAACGTTCATCAATAAAAGACGAGGTGAAGGATGCGCAAGGTCGGGCGTGGACGTTTAACGGCGATTGATTTATTGCCGCAAGCTTGTGATCAAATTATTGCTGCTGCTGCTGAGGCTTTAAATGGGCGTGAGAAGACACAAATGGCTATTTATGGTGAGTTTAAAGCGGCTTTGAAGGCTTTACGAAAGGAAACGGGTCTCAGCTTTTCTATTCCCTCTTTTTCCAGTTTTAATCGTTATTCTTTGCGGCTAGCCGTGATGTCACGGCGCCTAGAACAGACAAGAGAAATTGCCGCAAGCCTCTCGCAGCGCTTTGATGCTAAAGCTTCTGATAATATCACTCTTTTGACGGCAGCAGCGATTAAGGAGTTGATTTTTTCAACGTTGAGCAGTGGGAAAAACCTTTCGCCAAAGGCAGCACAAGAATTAGCCAATGCGCTTAAAGGCGTGTTGGCGACTGAACATTTGTCGACCACCAGACGGCAAAGATTAGAGAAGGATTTTACCAGCAAAGCAAGTAAAGCGGTTGATGCAGCAGCAGCAGCGGCGGGGCTCTCAGAAGAAACAGCGCGAGCTATTCGTGCGCAGGTGTTGGGGGTAAAACATGGCTGAACAGCCCTTTTCAAAAAGTCATGTCTTTGATCATCAAAGTGGTTTTGATATTTGGCGGAAAAGTACTTTTCCTCAAGAGCAAGATCCTTTGGAGGAAGGTGTTTTGATGGCGCATCAATGCGCATGGATTGAAGATAAGTCCCCATTAAAATTGGTTGAAAAGGGGCGGCGGACTGGCATTACTTTTGCGGAAGCTTTGGATGATACCCTTATTGCGGCAGCAACGCCTAAGGCTGGTGGCGATAATGTTTTTTATATTGGAGACACCAAAGACAAGGGGCGGGAATTTATTGGCTATGTGAGCAATTTTGCTTCGGCAATTACGAGCCATAGTGGGGATGTTGAGGAATTTTTATTCTCTGATCAAAGGGCGGATGGTTCAACGAAATATATCTCTGCTTATCGGGTGCGTTTTGCTTCGGGGTTTCGGGTTGAGGCGCTTTCTAGCCGCCCTGAAAATATTCGCGGACTACAGGGCATTGTGGTGATTGACGAGGCGGCGTTTCATCAAGATGTGCGCTCTGTTTTGGATGCGGTCAATGCTTTGCTCATTTGGGGAGGCAAGATCCGTGTGATCTCCACCCATAATGGTGTGCTCAATCCTTTCAATGAACTGATCCGTGAGGCGCGAGCAGGAAAAGTGCCTTTTTCGGTGCATTGTTACCCCTTTGGTGTCGCTGTTAAAAATGGCTTGTTTAAACGAGTTTGTGCCATGAAGGGGGAGGTGTGGAGTTTAGCATCTGAGCAACAATGGGAGCAGCAAATCCGTGCCTCTTATGGGGTGCGTTTGGCTGCTATGCGCCAAGAATTAGATGCCATACCAGCCGATCAAGAAGGGGCGGCTTTAACACGCTTACAGATTGAAAATTGTTGCGCACCAGGTATTGCGGTGTTGCGTTTTGCTTGTGTGGATGATTTTAAAAATCAATCGGAACATCAACGAAGTCAAGCTGCTTTTGCTTGGTGTGAGAAACATATAAAACCTCTTCATATTGGGCTTGACCGGCGGCGCCAACATGTTTTTGGTGTTGATTTTGCCAGATCGGGCGATGCGACATCGATTGTGGTGATGGAGGTGGGACAAGATTTGGTGCGCCGTGTCCGGTTTATGGTGGAATTGCGCAATACGCCGTTTGATCAATAAAGAGAGATTTTATTTTATGGGGTGAATGGTTTGCCGCGTTTGATGGGCGGCGCGTTAGATGCGCGGGGCAATGGGGCTTATTTAGCCGAAAAAGCGGCGCAACGTTATGGAGCTCTTGTGAAGGAAGTGCAATTGTCACAAAGTTGGTATGGCAAGGAAATGCCAGCTTATTTAGAAGCTTTTGGGGATGGGACGATTGTTTTGCCGCGCGATAGTGACATTGTTGCCGATCATCAAGCGCTTGCTTATGTCAATGGCATTGTGAAAATTCCAGACAATCATCGTTTTAAAGGCAGTGACGGTTTTATGCGCCATGGTGATAGCGCGATTGCTTGCGCTTTGGCTTATTTTGCCAGCCGCCAAACTCCTGAAATTTATGATTATACACCTGTGAGAGAGGCTTATCGTTTTGATGAAAGCTCGCTCTTTTCAACGCCTTTTTTTTCAACAATGCGATCAAAGATTTATTGATGGGATGATGAGATGGTAAAACTTTTAGATCAGTGGGGCAGGGCGCTGAATATCAAAGGGTTGGAGCGAGAAGTTGCAAGCCCTACCGTTGGCGGTGTTCGTGATGTGTGGTCACAAACCATTGTCAGTAGTCTCACCCCTGCGCAACTTGCTGATATTTTACAACAGGCAGCAGAGGGTCATCCAGAGCAGTTTTTCCAACTTGCCGATGATATGGAAGAGCGTGATTTGCATTATCGTGCTGTGCTTGGCATGCGTAAAAATGCTCTCACAGGGGTGGAGCCTGGAGTGATTGCCGCAAGCAACAGTGCACAGGACAAAAAGATAGCAGATGCGGTGCGGGAAGTGATTAGTGCGCCTACCTTTGTTGATGATTATGTGACGGATTTGTTAGATGCTTTGGGAAAAGGCTATGCGGTTGTTGAAACTTTGTGGGACAAGAGTGCCAAGGAATGGTGGCCGGTTGCTTGGAAATGGCGTGACCAGCGGTTTTTTCAATTGGATCGACGGGATGGTTTTCATTTGCGTTTAAAAGAAGAGGGATCTTTTAATGGAAGTGAATTGCCTGCTTATAAATTTTCTATTCACAGACCCAAGTTGAAAAGCGGTTTGCCTATTCGTTCTGGGCTTGCGCGGCTTGCAGCTTGGGCTTTTTTGTTTAAATCTTATACCTTAAAAGATTGGATGGCATTTTTAGAAGTTTATGGCATGCCTTTGCGTGTGGGTAAATATGGGGCAAGCTCTTCTCATGAGGAACGGCGGGTTCTCATTCAAGCGGTGCGTGATTTATCCAGTGATGCGGCAGCGATTATTCCCAAAGAAATGGAGATTGAATTTATTGAAGCGGCAGGGGGCAGTGGCAATGCGGTGTTTGCTTCTAAGGCGGAATATTTAGATCGACAAATTTCTAAAGGTGTGTTGGGGCAAACCATGACGACGGATGATGGTGCGTCTTTTTCGCAAGCGCGCATTCATGAAAATGTGCGCCATGATATTGCCAGAGCTGATGCACGCCAATTAGCTTTAACGGCTAATCGTGATTTAATTGTGCCCTTTGTTGAGATTAATTTTGGGCGCCAAGAGCGCGCTCCCCTTGTCTATTGGCCGATTTCGGAAAATGAAGACATTAAAGCGATTAGTGATGCGCTGGAAAAACTTGTGCCTTTAGGTTTGCGTGTTGGGGCGCAAGAAGTGCGCAATAAGATTGGTTTTTCGCAACCAAAAAAGGAAGAGGATGTTTTAAAGGCTCCTGATAATGCGCTTGATGATGAGAGGGGAGAAAAGGCTCATGTTTGTGCTGATTGTGGAGGTGTTTTTGATGTTTCTGTGACAAGAGAGAGCAAGGGTGCAAAAGAGAAGGGTGGGAAACATCACGACGAATTGGACCGGCTTTCACAAGAAGCTTTAAGCGACTGGGAAGAGGACTTAGAACCCCTTTTAGAGCCTTTTAAAAAGCTTGTGAGAGAAGCAAAAAGTTATGAGGATATCCTAAAAGGCTTAGATGAATTGCTAGGTGAGATGGATCATCACGCATTAGCAGCGCGCTTGGCAAAAGTACAAATGATTGCACGTGGGCTTGGGTATCATGGATGAGGAACTTTTTAAAACCGCCCCTAAAGAGGTCACCCGTTATTTTGAAGCCAAGGCACTTGTTCCAAGCTTTGATTGGCGTGATATAGCACCAGAAGAACATGCCTTTTCCTTTACGGTGGCAAAATCGCTAGGCTATGACATTTTGGATGATTTTAAGCGAGCGGTTGGAGAAGCCATAAAACATCAAGTTCCTTTTCAAGATTTTCAAAAAAATTTGATGCCGATTTTACAGGAAAAGGGTTGGTGGGGTAAAAAGACCAGCATTGACCCCAAAACTGGTGAAAAGAGCGTGGTACAATTGGGCAGCCCACGGCGTTTAGAAACGGTCTATTGGGCCAATACCATGAGTGCGCATGCGGCAGGTGAGTGGGAGCGCACACAAAATAATAAAGAATTTTTGCCCTATCTCACCTATGCTTTGTCAAGTTCAGAACATAAGCGTTTAGAACATGAAAGTTGGGTGGGGTTTACCGCACCCGTTGATGATCCGGTTTGGGATTGGCTTTATCCGCCCAATGGTTGGCGGTGTAAATGCAGTGTGCGACAGGTAAGCCGTTATGAAGCAGAAGATTTAGGCTATGAAGAGGGGGCAGAGCCACTTCATGTTGAAAAGCAGGTTTGGCACAATAAGCGAACGGGAAAAATTGAGAAGATACCAAAGGGGATTGATCCTGGTTGGCATTCTAATCCTGGGAAACATCGGGCGCAAAATTTAAGCAATTTTTTGAGTGATAAAATTTCCGTGATGGGGGACAATGACAAGCGCATTGCCATTGAAGATATTGTGGGTTCGCCAATTTTGGAAGCCATGTTTGAAGGACGTATGCCTCGCGGGTTTATACCCATTGCACCGATACCACAAAAGGTGGGTGATGTTTTTGCAGCGGAAAATTCTCTTATTTGCTTATCCGCAGACAGCGTGAAACATATTTTGTTAGAGCATCAAGCGCGTGATCTTCGCTTGGATGATTTTCGTGGCGCTATTCAAACACTCATTCGCCCCCATGGAATTATCAGGCGAAAAGGTGTACCGAGCGTTGTGTTTTTGGGTGAAAATGATGGGGTATGGTGGCGCTTAGCGGTTAAATTTGTGGCAAGCAAACAAGAATGGTGGTTGACCTCCATGCATAAAAAAAGCTCTAGAGAAATTGGACGCTTATTGGATGCGGCTGAAAAAAAGGGCGAGAGGTTGTTGTAAAGAGAACACCGGAAAGACCTGCTGGCTTTTGTGAAAAGAGAAGGCGTGGAGGGCGGTCAACTCCTCGCAGATCCGGTAAAACCGTCCTGGTATAACTGGCTCACGCCTCGTGGATAGAAGTAACAGTTTAAAAGTTTAAAAGCAATCTCAAAAAACGACTTGAGAAAAACCATGTTGGCGTTTGTGAAGAGAGTCGATGCGTGAGAAAATGAGAAGGCGTGGAGGGCGGTTAACTCCTCGCAGATCCGGTAAAACCGTCCTGGCAAAACTGGCTCACGCCTTACCTCCAATGATATAATGTTTTTAAGCCAAAAAGCAATCTTTAAAAAAACGGCTTGAGAGAGGCTTTTTTGTATAAGGCGATAAATTGTACCTCTCACTTCACAACAGCGCTCTATCGCCTTTGAAGTGCCTTTGAAAACGATTTTATGGGATGGTTTAGCACGGGGGTTTCTCTCACAAGGAGAATAATAGGGAAAAGAGTGCTTTTTTGAGAAATGCTCTTTTGACTGACAGTGTCAGACTTATGGTGGGAGTAAGTTTCATGCATTGTATTGCCAATGACAATTGTAAAGCAATAGGCAATGTATGGAACAGGAATTTCACGAAGATCAAAAAGATGGGGATGCAGAAACATTTCATGCTGCGTTAATAGATCTCTGTCCAGACGTTTTATGCCAAGACATTTCATGTGAAGACGCCACCGTTAGCCAAGCGCCTGAGTGGGTAGAGCTTTTGCCCAAAGCGCCCCATGTGAAGGCACGTGATGGACGACAATGGCATTATAACCCGCAAACTATTTTAAAAGCCTTTGCAGCCAATAAAGGACCGCTTGTGATTGATTATGAGCATGGGCAACATCACCGTGCGAGAAATGGTTTAGAAGCACCTGCCAGTGGCTGGATTGAAGAATTAGCAGAGCGGGATGGTGCGATTTGGGGGCGTGTTAAATGGACCGATATGGCTACCAAAAAGATTGTTGCCCGAGAATATCGCTATCTTTCGCCTGAGTTTCGCCATTCCAAGAAAGGTGAAATTTTGAATTTAGCAGGTGCTGGACTGGTCAATCGTCCAGCCCTTGTCATGACGGCTTTAAGCCGTGAACAGCCTTCCCCTATAACTTTGACGGAGAAAATGATGGATTTGACAGCCATTGCCAGTGCACTATCGCTGGCAGAAGATGCTAAAGCGGATGAGGTTTTAGCAACGCTTAAAGCGCGCGAAAAGGAACGCGTGGAACTTTGTACCCAATTAAAAAAAGCGCGGGAAGATTTAGCGCTTTTGCAAGAAGAGCAAAAAAAGACTGCCATTGAGAGTCTTTTAGACAAGACCATTGAAGAGGGCAAGATTTTGCCGGCTGCTCGCGAGGAATATCGTGCGCTCTGTAGCCTTGAAGGGGGATGGAGCATTTTAAAAGTTTGGTCGAGAAGTTGCCGGCGCTTGCCTCAACAAGCCCTTTAGAAGTGTGTGCCTTAGCGCAAGAACCAAAGCTTGCTCCAGAAGAGGTTGCCCTTGCGGCACGCCATTATCAGGAAGAGCAGAAGCAAAAAGGCTTCTACATCACCATTAGCCAAGCAGTTGAGTATATTGGCGAGCAAAAGGAGCGCCCATTATGAGTACGATGATTTTGATTAAATCTTTTCGCGCTGGAGATGTGATTTCACCTTATTGCATTGTTGCAGCGCGCACTGAGGGAATGGTGGCAACGGCTTCTGGTAAGGGTGATAAATTATTAGGGACTGCTGGGTCTTGTGAAGCCAAGGCTGGTGAGATGATTGATGTTGGCCAATGTGGTTGGGGCGAAGTGGTTTGTGGAGGCAATGTTTCCTTTGGTGATTTTTTGACCTCTGACCCCAAAGGACACGCCATTAAAGCGGAAGCCGCAGATCGCACCATTGGTATTGCCATGAGTGATGGTTCTGCTGGTGATGTTATTTCTTTTAAAATTAATTAATCGAGGCATAAAATGAACAGACCTTTTCCCATTGATCCAACACTCACCGCTATTGCTATTGGTTATCGCAATCCAGCAGGTTCTCTTATTGGCGATAGAGTTTTGCCACGCGTTTGTGTTTTAAGTGAGGTGTTTAAATATAGTGAATTTCCTTTAGCAGAAAATTTTACCGTGCCTGAACTTGAGGTTGGGCGAAAAGGGCGCCCGAATGTGGTGGAATTTTCTGCCTTTGAACGGGAAGCCAGTGTCAAAGATTACGGACTTGATGATCTCATCCCCAATTCAGATATTGAAGCAGCGGCACGGGCACGGGCGGAGCGACGCTCTCGTTATAACCCCGAAAAGACAGCTGTAGAGGGACTTGCCAATTTGCTAGAATTGGGGCGTGAAGTGCGTGTTGCAGCTCTTGTGCAAAGAAGTGAAAATTACGCACCAGAGCGGGTGATTACGCTTAAGGGTGAAAATAAATTTAGCGATTATGAGAAATCTGACCCTTATGCCACTTTAGATGAGGCGATGGATAAAAGTCTCGTCTATACGCCCAACACCATTGTGATGGGCAAAGTTGTTTGGTCAAAACTCAAACGTCATCCCAAAATCATTAAAGCCGTTAAAGGGGGTGGCACTGCTGATGGTTTTGTCACCAAGGCGCAATTTGCTGATCTGATGGAAATACACCCCGATCGTTTACTCATTGGTGAATCGCAAGTGAATTTGGCACGTAAAGGGCGTTCGGCACAATTGGCACGCGTTTGGGGCAATAAGATTGCACTGCTTTATATTGACCCTACCAAACAACAGGCAGATGGTTCGGTGATCAGTTGGGGCTTTAGCGCCCAGTTGGGCGAGCGTTTGTCTGGAGTGATCCAAGATCCAGATATCGGCTTGTCAGGTGGTAAACGGGTGCGTGTGGGAGAACGTGTGTGTGAATTGGTCGCCGCAAAAGATGCCGGCGTTTTGTTGCAAGAAGTTGTCTAAGGGAAACTTTTAAACATGGCTTATGCAAGCAAAAGATTGATTGAAGAGCTCTGGGGTGATGACTTCTTGGATGATTTGTGCGGGATGGATGAGAGTTCTGAACCAGTTTTTTCAGAGCAAGCCATTGCCCGCGCTCTCGAACAGGCAAGCGGTGAGATTGATGTGCATTTGTCTCATCGCTACTGCGTCCCCATTGCTGGACAGCCGGCGGCTTTGGGTATGATCTGTGTCAATATTGCTGTTTATAATTTAGCCATACGCCATACGGCACTGACCACGACCGTTGAAGATCGTTACAAACAGGCGGTTGAACTCTTGAAACGCATTGCGGAAGGCAAAGCGGGTTTAGGCATAGATGAACCTAAAATTATGAGCGAAGATGGACCGGTTCGTGATGGGGCTTTTTTTCATGCCAAGCCGCGTTTGATGGGAAGGTAACATGTCTGTTTCAACCCATATTGAGATTAAAGAGATGGGGCTTGAAGCGGCTTTATCCTTTTTGCAAAAGGGAGCTGATAGCTCGATGGGGACTTTGGCACAAGGGGTTGGGCGTCTCATCCAAGAGAGCACAAGGCGGCGGATTCAAAGCGAAAAAACCTCTCCCCAAGGAGAGAAGTGGAAAAACAATCATGCTCGCACCTCCATTCTTTATGCCAGTGGGGCGCTTTCACGCTCCATTGATATGAAAGCTTCACCAGAACAGGTGATTGTGGGCTCTGGGTTGGTTTATGCGCGGATTCATCAATTGGGTGGGGTTATTCGCCCGAAAAATGGCAAGACACTGCGCTTTTTTCTTAAAAGCGGCAATGCACACCGCTTTGTTTGTGTGCATCAAGTGACCATGCCCGCACGCCCTTATTTGGGGCTTTCAGAGCACAATAAAGTGGAAATTGTCAAAGCGACAGAAGACTGGCTGGAAAGGGTCTTTGCATGAGTCAAACGATTAAAAATGCTGGGCGCATTAATCAGTTTCGTGAAGCGGTGATAAGAAGCCTTAAAGGCGCTTTACCGGATGTGCGTGATTGCGGCTGTCAATTTGGACGTTTTAACTTAGAAGAGCTTGAAACACAGATGCTGGTGGCTCCAGCAATACGGGTTTCGGTGTTAGAAAGCCGTTTGAATCCTGTAGCAAGTGGGCACATGAGTGCGGATCTTCATTTAGGGGCTTTTATTATTACCACAGGTAAAGAGCGTGATGTTTCCAGTTGGCTTTTAGCAGAAGCCATTGCGGTGCTTTGTCATAGCGGGCAATTGTGGGGACTAACGCATTTGAGTGTCCCGCGTGAGGTGCAAATTGAACCGATTATCTCTGCGGCGATTAAGCAGCGTGGTGTATCGATAAGCGTGGTGGAATGGCACCAAGATTTGCATCAGTTGGGACATGATATTTTTTGTGATGAAGGACAACTCAAAAGTGGTTTGATTTCATGGGACAATGAGGTGGGGGCATGAATGACGCACATCTCTTAAGTGATACCTTTCGACAAATCATGAAGCGTCTTGATGCGCTTGAACGCTGTCTTGCCAACCAGCACATGATCGGGCGGGTTGTGCAAGTTGATGGCCATAGGGTGCGGGTGAAACTTTCCGAACAGGGTTCCAATGGACAAGCGGTTTTATCGCCTTGGCTACAAGCGCAAGAAGCTTCTGGCGCTCTCTCAAGCAATATGCCCCTCCATGTTGGTGACCCGGTGCGGTTGTTAAACCCCCATGGCGAAATTGGTTCTGCTTCTCTGGTGGTGCGCGATAGCTATAGTGAGGATGCGCCTAATCCCGCACGCTCTTTCCAAGAACTTGCTCTGTGTTATGCGGGTGGCGCTTTGCGTATCACGAAGAATGAGCTCATTCTCTCCCATGGGGAAAACCAAATCCATTTGAGTGAAAAAGGTTTGGTGCTTTCTCATCAATCAACCCGTGTTGAATTAACGGGCAGTGTGCATATTCAAGCAGAAGATTTGCAGCACAATCAAAAATCTGTTGGCGCAAGCCACAAACACGGTGGGGTCAAAATGGGTCCCTCCACAACCTCTCGCCCCCTTTAAAGGAGTTTATCATGCGTGAGAACACTTATGTTATTTTAACCAATGCAGACTTTGTTGCAGGCAAGCGTTCACCGGGCAAGGGTGAGGAAATTTGTTTAAGTGAGGAAGCGGCAAAGTATCCGTTGCTTCTTGGTCAGATTGCTGAAAAACCAGCACCTGTTGTTTCTGCGCCCCCAACTGTTTCTACCACAAAGACAAGCAAAGGAGCTTAAAGCATGCGGTGCGGGATGAGCGAAAAGGATGGCTCTCTTTTATATGGTTGGGCACATTGCCAACAGTCACTTCGTAAATGTCTGACGACAAGAATTGGGACACGGGTTTTGCGTCGTCATTATGGATGTGATGTTGGAGCATTCCAAGACGCCAATGCTGATCCTGCGACGATGATGCAGCTTTATCAAGCAATTGTTGAAGCACTCGATGATCCAGAGTGTGGAGAGCCTGGGTTTTCGTTGCAGAGGATTGATCTGACAAAAGCAACGCGTGAAGGTACATTCCATTTTGTTTTAACGGGTGTTTTTTATCCCGATGGGCATTTGGGGGATTGGTCACATAAGGAACCAATGAGTATTGATTTAGAGGTTGGTGATGACAGAGTTTGAACCTTTATCCATTCCACAAATTCCCCCTCCACAACTCTCTCTGCCACAAATTATTGAAGAGCTTTCTGTTGAAGCAATTTTAGAGCAAAAGATCACGCGTTTGACTGAGCTTTTTGCGGCGCATCATATTCCTTATAATGTGGAAAAGACGGCTTATGATCCGGTTGTCATTCAATTGCAAGCGGCCGCTTATGAAGAGTTGCTATTGCGCCAGCGAATTAATGAAGTAGCGCGAGATAATTTACTCACATTTGCCCATGGAACAAGTTTAGATCATTTGGGGGATTTTCATGGGGTCACGCGCCTTTTGGATGAAGATGATGAGCGGTTTCGCCGCCGCATTCGCTTGAATAGACAAGGGCATTCCACAGGTGGCACAGCGCCACGTTATCAATATTTTGCCCTCTCAAGCGATATCCATGTCAAAGATGCTTTTGTTTATCGTGAGGGTAAAAGTCCGCTTATTCATGTTGCGCTTTTTAGTGACGCTCCTTCAGGGGTGGCTGATGAGGCTTTAATTGCCAAGGTGCAAGCAGCCCTTGATGCCCCCCATGTTAAAATGACCAATGACCACATCTTTGTGAAAAGCGCGGTACAGCGGATGATCAATGTTTCTGCTGATCTTTGGTTGTTACCGGATGAAGGCTCCTTTGTTTTGGAAAGAGCGGAGCAGAATTTAAGAGCAGAATGGGCGCGTGCGCAAAGGCTTGGGCGTGATTTGTCTTTAAGTTGGATACTAAGCCGCTTGATGGTTGAGGGCGTTCACCATGTGAACATAACGCAACCTTGTGAGGATATTTTGGTTGCACCTGATGAAGCTGTAGCTTTGGGGGATATTGTCTTGTCTGAACGGGGGCGTGCTTATTGATGCTTTCCTCACTTTTGCCCCCAAATTCGAGCTTGTTTGAACGTTGTTTTGCAGAAGCAATGGCTCTTGACCCTCACGTTAAAACTGCACTCGAAGAAATACCCCGCGCGAAATTTATTACGCGTCCGCCTTCTTGGTTGCCCTTTTTAATAGACGAATATGGCTTACAAGAATTAAGCCCTTATTTTTCTAACCTTTATGATTTAATTGATCAGGGTCTTGCATGGCAAAATATTCGTGGCTCCCTTGCTGCAATAGAGATGGGGCTTGAATNCTATGATTTGATTGACCAAGGGCTTGCATGGCAAAATATTCGTGGCTCCCTTGCTGCAATAGAGATGGGGCTTGAATGGCTCCAGATTACAGCACGCTTTCAACCCGCATGGACGGGGCGGATATGGTGGAATTCCTTTCAACTTGATTTTGATCAGTTGCCTGAACGCAAAAGCCTTGAAGCCATTGAAGCGATTACTGACCTTTCCAAAAGTTTGCGCTCTGATTTTCGCCGTGGGACCTATGGTTATGATGTGCAAGCTGTTGAATGCAATATGTCACGCCTTGATGACAGCATGTTGGAGTATGAAAGCGGTGTTCGCTTAACAGCTGGGGGCACTTTGTTTTCCTTTGGGCGCACAACAGAGATAGAGCACGTTCTCTTAAGAGAAGAAGGCAGGCTTATTGGCAATTGGATAGATGATGGGGATGAAGAGTTAAGCTGGGAACAAATCGATTATCCATGGGACATGGCAAACTTTCCGTGGTGTTCGGTCAAAAAACATGAACGCGATATGCTCATGGCAGAATGGTTTAGCAACCGCACGCTTTATCTCGTGTTAAGAGACAGCCAAAATGCCGTGATTGGCACTCGCAGATGCTCTGCTGTAGCGCCTGTTGAACAAGCTTTGGAGGGCGTTTACAGCCATTGTGGCAATCACTATCAGCCCTCCCCGAGGGGCACGGCGCTTCTTGTGGCAGCACGCACAGACTTTCACGATGTTGAGGACAAACAAGCAGCATTTGTTTCCCTTCTCGTTCATGCCACCCCCAAACAAGATATTCCCTTTGGCAAGCTTTGGTTGGAGCCTGATGAACTGAATGGTGGTGTAGAGATACTCAAAACGCCCATTAATATTCCTTTGCGTGCCGATGTTCGCGAACAATTCAAGATTTTATTGAGGTTTTAATATGAAGCATGAAAGTGGTTTACCCTTTGCAATTGACAGATCTCGCGGCAAAGAGGAACAACAAAGCGTTGTCTTTTATGGCACGCGTCCTTTTATTCAAAGTGGTGAACTCAATGAAGTTCAAACCATTATAAGGGGGCGGCATGACCGATACAAGATATTGATTTATAATGATAATCTAGCGTTATTCATATTGAATTAGACCCTTGAATAACGTAAGATTCTCTCATTTCAAATCTGTTTATCTTGAATCAATCAAAACCACTTGCTTGCACGTCACAAGCGGGGCTGATGTGTGGGTAAAAATTGTACAAGAAAGGAGTAAAAATGGTTCTTATGAATCGTCTTAA